>JAZOQN010000090.1:0-9116 GCA_045656125.1 Acutalibacteraceae bacterium | reverse complement strand
CCTTTCGATGTTTGCCTCCGATCAAGCAATCATTGACTTGAGATAATACTTTTGCACTGAAATATGGACTGCCATCAAACGATATCGTCAGATATATGATATCATCATTTGATATACTACTCTTATAGGAGATTTGTTGTGTCGAGCCTGCAACTACAAATTGAAAAGTGTCAAAAGTCACTTCTTTGAATATGTTTTTAAACATATTCTGAAAAAACTTTCTGCTATCTTTTACTGCGGATGTTGATTTCGATTTTCTTATAAAAATATACTCAATATTCATTGGTTTTATCCTTCGTTTTTTTAATCTTTGTTTTTTAACTTAACATTGATGTGCTTACTGTTTTTGCTTTTTATAACTTCATCAATTATCTCAAGTTTGCGATTATAATAATTGATCCTTCTGTTTATGCTTTTGGCGCATATAATCGAAAGTATTGCACCAGGACAAAGAAAAACTGCTTCAATTATCGCTATAGCATAAAACACAAACGAGTTCGTTATTTCACCAACTGCTAAAATTATCGTTATAATAGAAAGAGCGAAGGAAAATGCTTTAGATATTTCTTCCCCGAAGTTTCTATTCTTAAGATCGGCTAACATGGCTTCTGTTTTTAGTTTTTCTTCTCTCAATTGGTTGATTTTTGCTTTATCTCTCAAAGTTGAACGCATTAGATTATCGAACTGTGAGTATTTTTTAATTGTAAAAGATGGCTCAAAGCCAAAATCATCCTTAAAATTTTTAACTAAGCTATTTAACACTATGTCTTTCATAATTTATAACTCCTATTTTGTAATGGTTGACAAATTCGTAAAATCTGCTATAATATAAGCAGAGAGGCTACCGATAGACGGTTAGCCTAAAGTTGAGTTAAAGAAATAACCGCACTTTTGGCGAGGGGCGGTTATTTCTTTTTTGTTATGTCAATAACAAGTGCGATAATTGCTACAACAAGTGAACCGAAAAGGAACAAAGTCTCGTAAGTAACCATTGGCACCCCTCCTTTCATTTAGGAGGGAAAAGTGCACCTCCTTAGTAAAGAAGGGCTAACCGCCTACCGTTATGGTAGCCTCTAAGGGTGCGAAGCACCATCCATATTATACAATATTCGACACTCCTTGTCAATCGCTCAAAGGGGATCAAAAGCCCTTGTATCAAGGGCTTTCATTAATATAAAAATACGCAACCATATCATAACTCTACATACCCAAACGAAAAATTTTTTATATTTGCAAACACTTTGAAATCCGACAAGGTAAAAGGATATGTTAGAACTGTGTTCTAATGAAATGCTTCTAAAACACTTCTAAAAAATATCCGCAAAATGAGAAAAACCGTGCAGGGCGCACGGTTAGTGGCTTTGTGGCAGTTTTAGTCAAAAACCCGCATAAATAAAGGGTTTTGCATGGGACTGCAAGGGACCCAAAGGAACTTATCGGCACACCCATTTATGAAATTCAGGTTCTAGTCGGGGCAACTCGGTGCAGGTTCAAGTCCTGTTATCCGCAGCATGTTGAATGTTCATAACGGACTTAACCGTTATGAACATTCTTTTTTATGCACATTAGTGTTTGGAGCAGGATTTACCTGCTCTTTTTTTGTTATGCCGGTAAAGCTTTCAAATTATACAAAATGTTTCTATAATTTGAAAACTTTCACAAAAAGAAAAACCGTTAGAAACGCAGTAAATTCCACATTCCTAACGGAGTCTTAATATTGCTAATTCTTATTATTTGAGTACAGCAGTAGCATCGCTGATGGTTTTTTCAAATGCTTCTCTGCCATATTTATCAACCTCGGCTTTATTTTTTTCACCGTGGGTAAGACATCCTGCACCGCCGATACAACCGCCGATACAAGCCATGCCTTCAATAAAATTGGCATCGAGTACATTTTTACTCTTTTTAAGAAGCGCTATGCGACATTCTTCAATACCGTCACAAGGGATTGCTTTAAGGTCAAACTCAATGTTTTGCTCTTTTAGACCTTGTGCAACTGCATCAGAAAGACCGCCGCTACGGGCAAAAATTCTACCAAAGTAAGAGGCATTATCCAAAACATCTTCTTTGAGAGTTGTAATATCAATATCCTTACTATCGTAAAGAGCCTGTAATTCTTCAAAGGTCATAACCGCATCGATATACGGTTTAACACTTTCAAGCTGTGCCTCTGCCTTCTTGGCAGTACACGGGCCGATGAATACGACCTTGGCATTTTCATCCGTAGTTTTAATATATTTTGCAAGAGCCGCCATTGGCGAAAGGTTATGAGATACTAACGGCAACAAATCAGGAAATGCCGATTTAATGTACTGAACAAATGCAGGGCAACAAGAACTAGTCAAGAAGCCTTTTTCCGAGAGTTCTTTGGACTCTGCCTGAGCCACCATATCAGCGCCCAGAGCCGCTTCAATTACAGTAAAGAATCCAAGCTCCTTAAGTCCTGTAATAACCTGACCGAGTTTAGCATAAGTGAACTGGCTGGATATTGATGGGGCAACAATGGCATAAACCTTATACTTCTCATTGTTTTTGCTCTTTTTAATGAGGTCAATCACATTAAGAATATAGGATTTATCCATAATAGCGCCAAAAGGACACTGATAAACGCAGGCACCGCACTGAATACATTTATTGTTATCAATAGCCGCAGCATTATCCTCATTAATAGAAATTGCCTTCACCTTACAAGCAATCTGACAAGGACGCTTACGGTTGATAATTGCAGAATAAGGACAAACCTTAGCACATTGACCACACTCAACACATTTTGATTTATCAATATGTGCCACATGGTTATGGTCAAATGAGATAGCACCGCGTTTACAAACGTCTTCGCAGCGGTGAGCCAAGCAACCACGACAAGAATCGGTTACTTCATAACCGGCCGCAGGACACTCGTCACAAGCAATATCAATAACCTCGATAACGTTTGGATTATCTTTATCGCCACCCATAGCAATTTTAACACGCTCACTTAAAATCGCACGTTCTTTATAAACGCAACAACGCATGGTAGAGGTTTTGCCGGGTACGATCATTTTAGGAATTTCAATAATATTACTTAGGAGAGTATCATTCCAAGCCTGACGCGCGACCTCACGCAAGACCTTATATTTCAGGTGTTGTACTTTAGTATCAAACTTACGCATTTAATTCCCTCCTTAAAAATAACTCACTTTTATTTTCTTTCCCATTTTCTTGAGGCACTTAGAAAGTTCCTCAACCAAGTTCATTTTAATATTAAAGTTGATAGGCAGATCCGGGTTCTGGTGAGCAGGGTTGACTGCTCTGCCTACATAGAAGTTAATATCGGTTGCTTCCTCAAACAGCAAACGGCAGATAAGAGAGGCACCGTCACGCTTGAAGCTCCAATGTTCATAGTGTTTGTTTTCACCAAGATAATCTTTAGCATATTCAAGCACCTTGTTCACGGTGATAACGCCTTCGGTAACAAGATCTACGCCCTCAATTTCGGCAATAGGCGGAACGTCGCTCATCTCAAAATTAAGGCTTGCCTTAAGAGGCTTACGCAAAAACTTTGCCGCAATAGAAGAGGTTGTACCGCCACAGATAATATGTTTTCCTTCTTTTGAGAAGAAGAGTGACATCATACGGTCGGCATCATCACGGTTAGAGGGCGGGCCAAAGAGCATATTCATTGGCTCTCTTTTTCTGATGCGAACCACACATGCGGTTGCATCATCGCCGGGCTTCTGTCCGTAAAGTTTATCACATTCATCAACGAGCATAGTAGATAAGGTTTTAGCGGTATAGCCACAGTGAGAAAGCGATTCCATAAAGGAAGCAATATCTTCTCGCTTCCAACCAAAGTTATATGCCGTACCGATACCGGCGTGAGGACAGCCGTCGCTCATTGCGATAAAAATATCATTCTCTTGCAGTTTGATAACCGATTTATAAATCTTTTTACCACCGATATTCATTTCGGTTTTAGGATAATCCCAAACCTGTTCATCACGGATAACAATAGCATGCGGATTATCGTACTGTATGAGTTCTGCCACCTGATTATTCTTTAAATGAATAATGGTAAACGTAGAATAAGCTACGCCACGAACCGAACATACAGGCAAAGTTGCGGCAATAGTCTCAACACATTCTTCCAAAGACAAGCCCTCTGCCAACATAGTTGAAATAATTTTAGAGGTAAGGGTTGAAAGAATACTTGCTTTAACACCGCTTCCAAGTCCGTCCGACAGTACGATAACGGTTGAATTATCGCTCGGCTCTACCACGTCTACGTGGTCACCGCAAAGCTGCTCGCCGTAATGATTTATACTTTTGTATCCGATATCCGCACATAAATCATTCATCTTGGATTGACTCCTTTAATTTTGCGAGTGCGATTTTGGTTTCCGCCGCAGTTTCACCGAGAAGCGATGCTATTTCCTGAACGATACGCATCTGCTTATCTACAACCTTATCGGCAACCTCAATGGTCTGACGGCTGATGTTTTCTTTCTTTTCACGCTCGTTTTGCTCGTCGGTAATATCACGCATAATAGCAATAAGCAGATGTGAATCTTGGTCATAAACTACCGACTGCTCAACAAATCGTTTATATTCTGCAAGATAAACGCGCTCATCACGCACATCACGCTTTGTATGCAATACATCCATAAACACTTTTGGATCAAGAATACGAATAACCTGATCGCCGAGAATATCGTTAGCACTGCGGATGTTCATAAGCTTTCTTGCAGCAGTATTAATTTGCTGTACCTCAAGATTTTCGTTAAGAACAATCAGTCCGTTCGGAGAGTTGTTAACGATAGTATCAGAGAAGCTTTCTGCTTTATCTTTGAGGAAAGGCAAGCACATAGAAATTTCTGCTTTACCCTGAATAATAGCAATGGCTTTTTCACGGCAAGTATTATATCCGCAAGAGCCACAATTAAGTTCTTGAGAAGGCTTAAATTTGCCCATCTGACGAAGGATGTTTTGAATTTCCATATCAGAAGGCATCTGTGAGCGTTGTTCGATATAAGAAAATGTCTTTTTCAGTTCGATTGCCTTTGGTTGCGAAACCTCAAAATCCTTTTCTCCTGCATATTCAGAAATGGCAATATAATCCTTAATAGTAGAAGTGCGGTGGTATTTTTCCATTACAGGACCGCCGACACAACTACCAACACAAGCAGACATCTCGATAAAGCACTTATGTACCTTACCGTCAATAATATCTTTAAGTGCCGCCATACAATTTTCTACGCCGTCAAGAGCGAGATATGTATATCGGGGTGTATCCTGTGCCATTGTTTTTAGAACGCCACCGGTTGTCGGGAAGAAACGAGCACGGGAGCAAACATCGTTATCTACTTCCTTTTCAAGCTCAATTTTCTCTGCATTTAACCATTCGGTAAGTTCTTCAAAGGTAAGAACGGCATCAACGATACCTTCATAATGCTCTGCTTCGTCTTTTTTGGCAACGCAAGGGCCGATAAATACAGTCTTTGCATTAGGGAATCTCGATTTTATATCTTTACAATGTGCCTGCATGGGAGAAACAACATCTGCCAAAAATTCAAGTGCCTGCGGGAAATGCTTCTGAATAAGCAAATTTATAGAATGACAGCAGGAAGAAATGATAACGTCTCTTTCATCCTCCTTTAGCATTCTTTCATATTCTGTTTTAACAATGGTAGCGCCTACAGCAGTCTCCTCAACGTCATAAAAGCCCAACTTCTTCAGTGCTCTACGCATAGCGTTAATACCAACGCCCTCGTAGTTCGCAATAAAAGAAGGGGCAAGACTTACGATTACCGGATCACCGCTCTGTAAGAGCACCTTAACCTTTTCGGTTTCATCGACGATTTGTTTTGCTTCCTGTGGGCATACAACAAAACACTGTCCGCAAAGGATACATTCATTACCGATGATATGTGCCTGGTTTCCCGAAAAGCGAATGGCTTTAACGGGACAATGGCGGATACATTTATAACAGTTTTTACAGTTTGATTTCTTAAGAGTTAAACAATTCGGCATACACGTCACTTCCTGTCTAATTTATTTAGCACCTGCTCTTGGAGGAATTCCTTGAAATTCTCCTTTGTAATGCCTACGTGAATATCATCATCAACTTGAACTGTTCCACCGATGCGATTGCACTTGCCGATACAAAAACTACCGGCAAGTGTCACCTCGTCTTCAAGATGATATTCTTCTACGGCTTTTTGCAGAAGCTCAACAATTTCGGGCGAACCCTTCAAATGACATGAACTACCTACACAAACCTGAATAATCATATTATTTATACCTTCGCTTTGATGTTTTTCTCGAAAAATTCTTCTACGGTTTCGGGGGTTACGGAATGGAAAGCATCGTCAACGGTTACGCAAACGCCTTGCTGACATTTGCCCATGCAGAAAGTACCGCCGAGTTCAACCTTATCACCGAGTTTATTCTCGGCGATAAGATATTGAAGCTGCTCTACAACCTGACGTGAACCTTTGATATGGCAAGAACTACCGATACATACTGTAACTTTCATTGTTTTAATCTCCTTATTCATAATCTACAACGTTAACCCAAGAAAGCAAGAATTCACGTTCGTGCTCGTTACCTTTAACTGACTGAGAAGCAGCAACGATAGGCATCCACTTCTGAACGTACTGCTTAGCAGTATTGCTCTTTTGGCAGAACAGGTCGAGGTATTTTTTAGCACCGTCGATATCGCCGTTTAACCAGAACAGCAAGTAGGTACGAGCTGCATCGGCAGAGGCGTTACCCTGAGTTGCATGAGACCAGTCAAGGATATAGGAAGTGCCGTCTTCGGCAACAATGATATTGGAGGGGTTGAAATCACCGTGGCAAACCTTGTTATGCTTGGGCATACCTTCAAGACGGGTATGCAAGTCATATCGGGTGGTGGCATCAAGCTCAGTGGCGGCAATTTTGCTACTCATTTTGTCCTTCAGTTTGTTAAGAAGAGGACATTTCTTAGCGTGAACAGAAAGCTGAAGATCAACAAAAAATTCGAGATATTCATCCTTCTTCTCTACATCTTCTTCCATAAGCTGAGCCAAAGTTTTGCCTTTGATATACTCAGATACGATAGCCCATTTGCCATCAACCATAGTTACTTCTAAAATTTTGGGGATGTTAAGACCGGTTTCTTCAATTCTTGCCTGATTCAAAGCCTCATTGAGAACATCAGCCTTAGAATAATCCTCATTAAATACCTTTATGCATCTATCACCGTCACGGTAGATAGTTTTATTGTTTCTTACTGCAATTACTCTATCAAGTTTCATTACTGTTTCCTCCTTAGGGTGACAAGAGTTAAATCTGTCACGCCTGACAAATAATAATTTTATGTTTTTTCTTGCCTCATCATTTGTAATACTATAGTATTACTGCATTCTTCGGCTTCGCCCTTCCAAAAAATTATCAATTTGGCAGGTCGGAGAATTTCTCTCTGACACCTTTTTTGAAAGGCGCAGCGTGAAATTTGCAGTAAGGCTGTTTGCCTTACAAGAATGAACGCAAGAAAGGTGGAAAAGGTGTCGAGTGAAATCGTAACTGATTCAACTCTTGTCACCCTATGCTTTCTTACCCTTGCGGTAGGGCGACTTTACTTCGTCAACCTTTGTGCTCTTGTCAATATCAGCAGCAGTAGGTTTCTTGGTTTCAACGAAGTGCTTACCGTAGTAAGAGTTTAAATACATCTGCTTGAGTTCACTCATAAGAGGATAACGGGGGTTAGCACCGGTGCACTGGTCATCGAATGCCTGCTCAACCATATCATCAAGGCGAGCAAGGAAGTCGTTTTCGTCAATGCCGTAATCTTTAATGGTTTCCTTAATGCCAACCTTTGCTTTAAGGTCGTTGATAGCCTTGATAAGATTTTCAAGCTTTTCTTCATCAGTCTTGCCACCGAGTCCGAGATAATCAGCAATTACAGCATAGCGGGCAAGCGTATGAGGATGGTCATACTGAGAGAAGGTACCCATCTTTGCTGGTGCTTCAGAAGCGTTGAAGCGGAGAACCTCTTCAATCATAAGAGCGTTAGCAACACCGTGAGGTAAGTGATGGAAAGCACCGAGCTTGTGAGCCATAGAGTGACATACACCGAGGAAAGCGTTAGCGAAAGCCATACCGGCCATAGTAGCGGCATTAGCCATCTTTTCACGAGCTTCTACGTCGGTCTGACCGTTCTCGTATGCACGGGGTAAATATTTGAAGATGTTCTTGAGAGCCTGTAAAGCGAGACCATCGGTATAATCAGTTGCGAGCATTGCGGCATAAGCTTCAACAGCATGGGTTACAGCGTCAATACCTGATGCAGCAGTTAAGCCCTTAGGTGCGCTCATATGGAAATCAGTATCAATGATTGCCATATTGGGAAGGAGTTCATAGTCAGCCAAGGGGTACTTCACACCGGTATCACCGTCAGTGATAACTGCGAAAGGAGTAACCTCAGAACCGGTACCTGCAGAGGTAGGAACAGCGATAAAGTATGCTTTTTCGCCCATCTTGGGAAAAGTGTATACACGCTTACGGATATCGATAAAGCGCATTGCCATATCCATAAAATCAGCTTCGGGATGCTCATAAAGAACCCACATAATCTTAGCAGCGTCCATTGCAGAACCGCCGCCGAGAGCGATGATTGTATCAGGTTGGAAGGCTGCCATCTGTTTAGCGCCGTCCTGTGCATTTTTGAGAGTAGGATCGGGCTGAACGTCAAAGAATGTTGTATGAGCAATGCCCATCTCATCGAGTTTGTCTGTAATCGGCTTAGTATAGCCATTCTGATAAAGGAAGGTGTCGGTTACGATAAATGCTTTCTTAGCACCGCGTACACTGCGAAGCTCATCGAGAGCTACCGGCAAACATCCTTTCTTGATATATACCTTTTCAGGTGCACGGAACCAAAGCATATTTTCCCTTCTTTCAGCTACTGTTTTAATATTAAGTAAGTGCTTAACACCAACGTTGTCGGATACCGAGTTGCCGCCCCAAGAACCACAACCGAGTGTGAGAGACGGAGCAAGTTTAAAGTTATAAAGGTCACCGATACCGCCATGAGAAGAAGGAGTATTCACAAGGATACGGCAGGTCTTCATACGAGCCGCAAAAGCGTTTAATTT
>JAZOQN010000089.1:0-17163 GCA_045656125.1 Acutalibacteraceae bacterium | reverse complement strand
CTCATCGGTGAATTGAATTTTATAGCTTGAATTACCTTGGTCAGGCAAAAGCGATGCATAAACCGAACCGCTTGTTTTTGTTTTTTGATGGTAAACAGTAAAATTCAAAGGAACGCCCGGTGCGGTACTTTCAATTATATCCAAAGCAACGTCACTGCAAGTTATTTCGACGTTATTTATATGTGTAATAATATCGTCAACCGCAATACCTTTGCCGTAAAGGTCACTGTCATCACTTATGCTTACGATTTTAAGTCCGGTCGGCGAACCTGATATTTTACCCATAACAGAATTAATTTCGGTATAGGTTATTCCAAGTCTTCCCCGACCTGCAACATATCTGTGTTTGATAAGCGAGTCTGCAACTGCAACTACTGTATCCGATGGTATTGCGTAACCGATATTGTCATAAGATGTTCCTGCGAGTTTTACAGACGGAATACCTATAACCTGAGAGTACATATTAACCAAAGCTCCACCTGAATTACCGGGATTAATCGGTGCATCTGTTTGAATCATTTTGGTCGAATAACTTGACGAGCCCGTGAATCTTACTGCAGGTGAAGATACAGTTCCTGAGGTTAAAACCGATTGTGACGAAACACCGGTAGGATAACCGATAGCTATAACTGTTTCTCCGGAAACAACTTCACTGTGGTTCCCAAATGTTGCCTTTTTCAAACCCGTTGCAGCAATTTTCAAAACTGCCAAATCACTTCTCGTATCTCCTGCAATAAACTCAGCGTCAAAAATTGAACCGTCATACAATGTTACTACAAACTTAGGCGAGCTGACTTCTGCATATATATGGTCATTAGTCACAATATAACCGTCTTCTGTATAAATAACACCGCTGGCATATCCCATAAGAGTATTACCGGTATAAACAGAAATACCAACAACCGACGGATTGACGTTGTTATACACCGCTGTCACATTATACAAATGGTCAGCCTCATTTTTACCGGTAGTTGAGGTCAAGCCCGGCAATTTATTGTTACTATTATTTGACTGATTATTGCCCAAAACATATCCTGCAGAAACAGCAATAATTAAAGCAACAACCACTGCAATCATAGAAAAGAATACTTTAACTCCGGTGTTTGAAACCTGCTCAACAGGTTTTGTTACCGTATTAAAAGTGACAGTAGAGCTATCGTCAGAAGGTTGTGTATCCTTAACATCACACTTTTCAAATTCAGGCACAACCTCTGTTTCTTCTATCAAAGAAGCGTCGTTATTTTCACAAAAAACTTCTTCAGGCTCAGTATTTTCGGTTGGTATATTATTATTTTCAAAATCCATTAGAACTATCCTTTCAAAGGTAATGTGATTACAAATTCGGTATAACTTCCAGGGACACTGTTAACGGTAATATTTCCTTTATGAATGTCAACTATGGTTTTGGTAATATAAAGACCAAGTCCTGTTCCCTCTTTATTTATCGAACGCGATTTATCAGACTTATAAAAGCGTTCAAAAATATGTTGCATTTCATTTTGAGGTATACCTTTACCGTCATTTCTTACAGCAATTTTTGCCATATTACCGTCACTTGAAACAGTAATTTCAATTGATTTATCATTCGGCGTAAATTTTATTGCATTATCAATTATATTATAAATTGCCTGATAAATCAAATCACGGTCAGCAGTAACTGTAACGTCAGTTCCACTATCCAATCCCTTGACAGTAATATTTTTATCTTCAATTCTCTGCTCTTGGGACAACATAATCTCAATCGTCAAATCACTTAAATTGAAGTTTACGGGATTGACATTTTGCTCGCCCGATTCCAACCTTGCCAAACTCAACATTGACTGAACAATGCGGGAAAGACGCTTAATTTCGGTTGAAACAATCGAAAGATATTGTTCCTCCTTATCAGCCGGTATAGTACCGTCTAAAATACCATCAATAAATCCTCCGATTGTGGTCATAGGAGTCCTTAATTCATGAGAAACATTTGCCACAAAGCTACGACGCATACCCTCAAGTTGTGTCAGTGAATCAGACATTGCGTTAAACGCTTTGGAAAGTTCAGCAATCTCGTCATCCCCGCTAACAGGAATACGCTCCGAAAAATCTCCTTTAGACATTTTAACCGCCGCTTTAGACATCAAATTAACCGGCCGTGTTATTTTCTTAGTCATAATATAAAGGAAAATAAAAAGCACCGTCAACGGCAATGCAGTACAAAATATAAATATATTGGTCAATTCAGACCACATACTCTGCAAAATATGAGCCGGTGAAGAAATTAAAACAAATCCTGCCGCAGTACCGTTATGTGAATAAAAGGGTGCGACTGCAGTATAATAAGTCTTTGAAAAGCGTCCACTTAAACGTCCGACTTCAAAATAACTTCCGTTTTCAGCCGATTTCAACACCTTTTGAGGTATCATACCTTTAGAGTGAATACAGTTGTTATACTGAAGCCACTCTCTGCAACTGCATGAAAAAACGTTACCGTCAGCATCGCAAACATAGGTTTCACCAAGAACGGCATTAGAAACGACTCCAATCATCGCATCAAGACCTGCTTGAAAATTGATATTACTGTCGGTTCGGCTTGTCAAAACACCCGCAACCGTTTTACAGTTATCGGTTAAAAGCTGTTTTTTATCGTTAATAAAATAACTGTTGACCGACACACTTAACAGCACAAGTATCAACATTATACTGATTACAAGTGCAATGGAGGTGGTTAAAAACAACTTATTAAACAGTTTGTTTCTCATAAAATTAATTCTGTTTTAATTCAAATTTGTAGCCAACGCTCCAAACTGTCTTAATAGACCACTGGTCAGATACGCCCTCTAACTTTTCGCGAAGCCTCTTAACATGAACATCAACAGTACGAGAGTCACCGTAATATTCAAAACCCCAAACCTCATCAAGTAATTGGTCACGGGAATATACTCGGTTTGGATTGCTTGCTAAATGGTAAACCAACTCCAACTCTTTAGGTGGAGTATCAACCGGTTTGCCGTCAACAATCATCTCATAATTTGTAAGGTTAATAATAAGTTTATCGTATTTTACAATTTTTTCGGCATTCTCATCATTGCCGGCAGTACGGCGAAGCACTGCTTTAACACGGGCAACCACTTCTTTTGAATCAAACGGTTTTGTAACATAATCATCAGCACCAAGGTCAAGTCCTAAAATTTTATCAAAGGTTTCACCCTTAGCAGTGAGCATTATAATAGGCACAGATGAAGACTTGCGAATCGTTCTGCAAACCTGCCAACCGTCTAACTTCGGCATCATAACGTCAAGCAAAATAAGGTCGGGCTCTTCTAAATTATACTTCACAATAGCCGCCTCTCCGTCATTTGCAATGACAGTGTCAAAACCGTCTTTTTCCAAGTATAGACGCAGCAATTCACAAATATTAGAATCGTCATCAACGATAAGCACCTTTTTGTTAGGCATTTTTATACCTCCTAATAAAAGTTTTAATCCTTAACTCTATTTTAAATCAACTACAGAAAAATATATGAATAAAATATTAAAAAACTGTGAGATAACAGCAAAAATTATCAAAAAACAAGAAAAGGCCGCTTCAGAAAACTGAAACGGCCGAAGTAAAGCAAAAATTAAGCCTGCTCTTCCTTCATCTTGGCAAAGCACTCGCTGCAATATACGGGACGGTCGTCACGGGGTACGAACGGAACCATTGCGGGCTTTCCGCAAGAAGCACAAACGGCCTCATGCATCTCTCTCGGAGCTCTACCTGCATTCTTGCGTGCATCGCGGCACTTCTTGCAGCGCTGGGGCTCATTTACGAATCCTTTGGACTCATAGAACTCCTGCTCGCCTGCAGTGAATACGAACTCTTCTCCGCAATCTTTGCACTTTAGGGTCTTGTCTTCGAACATGTTTTTTACCTCTCTCAATATGAGTATTTTAGCCCCGGACGGAATCGCACCGACATCTTTGGAATACAACGCTCTGCCTGATTTAAGCTACAAAGGGCATATAACCTATTTTAATTTAGCACGAATACGTGAGACAGTATTATTGACAGATTTTAAATCCGTCTCAAGACGAAGTGCTATTTCTTTAGGAGAAAAACCGCGTAATATATAAGAAAATACGGCATACTCCCTATTAGACAAATCCGCTCTGGCACGTTCAACCACCTTGTGATATTCGTCCTTAACGTCAAGTCTTTGTTCGGGGTCAGATTGAGTATCGGCAATCTGCACGTCCCCTATATCAACTAAAAGTTCTTTAGGTATTTCAGTCAGTTTATTCAAGCGTCGTAAATAATCCACAATCGATGCATCAATACATCTGCGGGCAAATGTTGTAAATCCGGAAAGTTCACTGTTATACTTTTTGAATGCTGAAAGCAAGCCGATGTTACCTTCTTGTATTAAATCTTCAAGTTCGCAGTAATTATTAAGATATCTCAAAGCCCTCGACTTGACAAGCGGAGCATAATCACTCAAAACAGTCACAACCGATTTAGATGTAGCATTTGTTGATATATCACTGTTTATACCGCTATTTAAAGTAGACAATAACATCTTCCTTGCACACTAATTATATAAAATGCATACAATTAACCATTTTTATTAATTTTACCTTATTGTCTATTCTCTGTCAAGTTTATTTTACTGTTTTTTAAAATTTAAGTAAATGTCACAATTTAAGGCACTGCTTTTAGTACAAAATGCAGTGCCTTGATTTCTTTTAAGATATTTAATTGTAATTTAAAGTGAAATTTTGTCAAAAACTCTTCAACAGTTCAACAAGGTATTCCCACACTCTTATTGAACTTTCAACATCAAGCTTTTCATTAACTGTATGAACATCCAAAACATTAGGCCCTAACGAAACGGCGTCCATTCCGGGAATTTTTTCCGAAATAAGACCGCACTCCAACCCTGCGTGAATTGTTGCAATCTGCGGCTTATTACCGTACATCTTCTCATAGATTACAACCATTTTTTCTCTCAAAGGCGAAACCTCATTATATTCCCAAGCAGGATAAGACTCACCCTGCTCTATTGCAAATCTATAATTATATGCCGTAGCCGCGACATCACTATATACCTTTTTCAATTGAGAATTATCCATACTTCGAATCAGAGCTTCACAAGATAACTCTCCTTTAGAATATGTGCTTATTCCCGTATTAAGTGATGTAACGACACCGGTTTTACCCTCTTCAAGTACACCGTCAGAAACATCATTTAAAAATCCTATAATTCGGTTTGAATCTTCAACCGATAAAGCCTTGCCAAAACAACTGCTTTTATCAATATTCAATTTCGGTTTATCGTCAGGACTTTTAACCTCTAACGAACCAAACTTTTTGTTAATTTTTTCTAAAACACTTTCAAGATTTTTACAGCTAACAATAAACTTTGCAGTACAATTACACGGAATAGCGTTTGTTTTAGAACCACTAACTAAAGAAATCAACTTAATTTGTCCTGCAACTTCACTTAACAAGGACGCCATAACCTTTGCTGCATTCAAACGGCGTTTGTGAATCTCAACTCCTGAATGTCCACCTGCCAAACCGGTAAGATTTAATGTAACACAAGTGCCAAAAGACAAAGTTTCATTAAACTTTTCAGTCACCGCTGTCCTAACACCGCCGGCACAACCGCAAAGTAATGTTCCCTCCTCCTCGGAGTCAAGATTAATGAGATTTTTACCCGAAATCAAACTGCCGTCAAGGTCTGCCGCACCAAAAAGTCCGGTTTCTTCATCTACAGTAAATACAATTTCAAGCGGTGGCAGTTGTAATTCTTCGTCTTTTATTAATGCTAAACCGAAAGCAATCGCAATACCGTCATCCCCGCCTAAAGTTGTATTTTCAGCAGTAATATACTTGCCGTCGAACGAAAGTTTTAAAGGGTCACAGGTAAAATCATGAGTACTGTCAGTCGTTTTTTCACATACCATATCCAAGTGACCTTGAATGATAATCGGCTCTGCAGTTTCAAATCCAATGCCGCCCGACTTTTTTATAATAACGTTTCCAATTTTGTCTTGAACTGCCTCACAACCGCAGTCCTTAGCGTAATTTAAGCAAAATTCTGCAATAGCACGAGTATTGCCCGAACCGTGCGGAATTTTGCAAATTTCATTGAACACTTTAAAAAATTCGTGAGTATAGGGGAAATTTTCTGAAATAATCATTTTTTTACATCCTTCTAAGGCTAAATATACTCATATATTACCCTAAATAAAAAAGATTTACAACAGTAAAACTCATTTTATAAAGATAAAACATTAAAAAATATATAAAAAGCACTTGCTTTTTTAAAAAAGATATGGTATCATACTAAACGTCGCTTGGGGGTATAGCTCAGCTGGGAGAGCGCTTGAATGGCATTCAAGAGGTCAGCGGTTCGATCCCGCTTATCTCCACCAAATAAAAACGCCTTGAAAACTCACGTTTTCGAGGCGTTTTTATATATCTTACATATCCCGCAATTATTGACTTTTTACGGCACTGATAGTATACTAAATGTATAACATATTTTAGGAGTGTATTTTATGGCAATGACTATTATTTTCGGAATTATTTTAATTTTACTCACAGCAGTTTGTATAGCCATTTATGTGAAACAAAAGGCTAACCGAGAAAACAAGGCTTTATCAAAAATCACAATCATTTTGGCTTTGATTTTTGCTCTAAGTGTTATTATTATTCCGCCAAGTTTTCACACAGTTGAAACCGGTGAGGTTGCTGTTGTAAAGCATCTCGGTCAAGCAAAAGAGGTCAAAACAGCAGGTACATACTTTAATCTCTGGATAACCAATAAATACCAGACCTATGATGCAAAAGTACAAAACGTAAGCATTGAAACTGCCGCTTATTCCAGCGATGCACAGACAATGAACATTCAAATGAACTTACAGTATCAGATTTTGAGCGACAAGGTTTTGGAGATTGCCAATCAGTATGGTTCGCTTGACGCTTTGAATGTACGTATTCAGGCTATTGCTATTGAAAAGACCAAGGCTACGCTTTCTTCACACAAGGCTATGGATATTATTGCAAACCGTGCGGCTATGTCACCTGCCGTTGAGGAAGAAGTTAGAAAAGCCGTCGGCGAAGAGTATTACGTAAACATCGTTTCGGTTGTTCTTACTAACATTGATTTTTCTGACGCATTCGAAACCGCCGTTGAAGAAAAAATGATTGCAGAACAGCAACAATTAAAATCGGAATACGAAAACCAGACCAAGGTCGCAAAAGCTGAGGCAGAGGCTAAAGCAAAAATTGTTGAAGCCGAAGCTGAGGCTAAAGCTAACGAATTGCTTGAAAAGACCTTGACCGATAAAATTTTACAGGAAATGTATATTGACAAATGGAACGGTGAGCTTCCGCAGGTTGTTGCAGGCGAGGATGCAAACCTAATGATACCATCAATAAATGGTAAGTAAAATTTAACCCAAAAGCCTTCGGTACACCGAAGGCTTTTTCTTTTAACTAAAAAAGTAAAATTTTTAACACTTGTATTATTATGTGTTTTCGAGTAAAATAAATTTATAAACTATTGAAATTTATCTGCCACTAAGGGGGCTTTTATGAAAATTAAAATTAAACATCTTCCGTTTGATGAAGTTTTGAAAATTAAAAAGCCTCAGTTTAGTAGGCCTAAAAGACCAAATTTGGCTTTTAGAACACTAATACGTTTATTATCGATTCCCGATTTATTAGCAACTCGCTTTAAATACACCAAAACAAATATGAAAAGTGCCGGCAACGGTCCGTATTTGATTTTAATGAACCATTCAAGTTTTATTGACTTAGAAATTGCCTCTAAAATTTTTTATCCTCACCCCTACTGTATCGTCAGCACGGTTGACGGATTTGTGGGCAAAAAGTGGCTTATGCGTCAAATCGGTTGTATACCGACACAAAAATACGTTACCGATTTAAAACTTATAACCGATATTATTTACACCTTACAAAAAAAGAAAACATCGGTTTTAATGTACCCCGAAGCCGGATACAGTTTTGATGGCACCGCAACTGCTCTACCCCGCCGTTTAGGTACTCTTTTAAAGAAGTTAAATGTTCCCGTTTTAACAGTAATTACTGACGGTGCTTTTTTACGCCAGCCTTTATACAACTGTCTTAAAAAACGCAAAGTCAAGGTGACTGCTGAGTTGAAATGCATTTTAAGTTTGAAAGACATTAAAACTAAATCGGTTGAGGAAATTGACGAAATAATCGACAAAACCTTTACATTTGATGCTTTTAAGAGTCAATTAGAAAACAAAACTGTGGTTGACAACCCCGACCGTGCCGACGGTTTGGAAAGAATTCTTTACAAATGTACCGAGTGCGAAGTCGAAAACCAAATGGTAGGCAGTGGCACTACCCTCACCTGTAAACACTGCGGTAAATCATACCAAATGGATATTTACGGTCAATTAAAAGCTGTTAACGGTGAAACCAAATTCTCACATATTCCCGATTGGTACAATTGGGAACGAGAAATGGTTAAGCAAGAGATAATCGACGGCAAGTATATCCTTGAATGTGACGTTGACATTGGTATAATTGCCGACACGAAGGCACTTTATATGGTTGGTGACGGCACATTAAAACACGACGAAAGCGGTTTTACGCTTACCGGTTGTGACGGCAAGTTGAGTTACATCCAACCGCCTACGGCTTCGTTTGGACTTAATGCAGACTATTATTGGTATGAAATCGGCGACGTGATTTCAATCGGAAACAAAGAAAGGCTTTATTATTGTTTTCCAAAAACAAACATTTCGGTAGCCAAGGCCCGTTTAGCCCACGAGGAATTGTATGAATTAAAAAGTAAAAAACCTGCAAAGTCATAAAAAATCACGGTCGAATGACCGTGATTTTTGTTTTATTTCTTAATTAACTTCTTAACAAGCACTATTGCAAAGTGAAGTACAAGGCCTACGACGATTGCCACTACAAGGTCTTTTACAACTGTTAAAACAAATGTTATAACCAAAATAGCAACATTAAACCACTTCTCGCTCTTGCAAATTTTCACAAAATGACGCCATTCGCTCATATTGTAGGCAACCATAAAGAGAATTGCGGCAATAGCAGGCATAGGAATAAGCTTTGCTAACGGCAACAATACCAAAATTACAAGCAACAACACAACGGCGTGTACCATACCGGCAACGGGTGTTTTGCCACCGTTTTTAGCGTTTGCAGCTGTACGGGCAATTGCACCGGTGGCAGGAATTCCACCGAACATAACCGACAACATATTACCGCAACCTTGTGCTACCAACTCAGTGTTGGGGTTATGCTTCGCATCAACCATTTTGTCTGCAACAACGCAAGAAAGTAAAGACTCAATACCTGCCAAAATTGCAATTGTAACTGCGTCAGGTAAAACCGCCAACGCTTTATCAACGCCAAATTCCAATCCCGACAAAGTGAATTTCGGGAAGCCTGCTTTAATGTTGGGATAAAGTCCGCCAATTGTAGCAACATTCTCACTGAAAACGGGAATAAACTTAACTAAAAGCACACTTACGATTACCGCTATCAGTGACGGCGGTACTCTTTTTTCAAATTTAGGATACACAATCAAAATCGCAAGGCAAATTGCACCAATTACCAGTGCCTGCCAGCTGAATGTACCGATTGCGTGGATATTAGCTTCCATTTTTTCGAATGTTTCAACCGCTACAGTACCGGGTGCATATGTAAGTCCCAAAAAATCCTTAATTTGACCTAACAAAATAGTAACCGCAATACCCGAAGTGAAGCCGACAGTAATTGTAGTCGGAACGAACTTAATAAGTCCGCCAAGCTTGCAAACACCCATAATTATGAGAATAATGCCTGCCATAAGGGTGGCTAAAATTAACCCTTCCATTCCTTGAGTTGCAATAACTCCTGCAACAATAGTGGCAAATGCGGCAGTGGGACCGGCAATTTGAATATTACTTCCACCAAGCAGTGATACGGTAAATCCCGCAAAAATAGCGGTATAAATACCCTGCTGAGGCTCGGCACCCGACGCCAATGCCAAAGCAATTGACAATGGCAACGCAATAATTGCAACAATTAAACCTGCAATTAAATCTTTCAAGAACTGCTGACTCGAATAGTCCTTTAAAGTAGAAAAAAACTTAGGTTTTAAATAAAATTCCCTCAAAACTATCCCTCACAATGTTTAAAAATCAAAAACCGTTACAAAATATACCACAATTTGTAACGGTTTTCAACTGTTTATTATATTTTTTGCTTTGTTTTAACTATTTACTGCATCAATAAATCTTAAGAAAGCGGCTTTACCGTCAGGTGTCAATTTATATACGCCTGCATGCTCCAAAACCTTTTTGAAAACTAAACCTATTTCATTTTTGATAATTTCATCAATGTTCTGAACATTGACAACATCATATTTCTTCAAAAATTCGGTTGCCCAGTCTGCATGTTTTGCGGTAATTTCATCGGCATAAAGGTCCTCACCGTTTATGATTTTTTTACTCAAAATTCTGATTTCATCTTTTAATCTTGAGGGCAAAACAGCAAGACCCATAACCTCAATAAGACCGATATTTTCCTTTTTTATGTGATGTAATTCCGCATGCGGATGATATACACCCAAAGGATGCTCTTCGGTTGTGATATTATTGCGAAGCACCAAGTCAAGCTCATACATTTCCCCCACTTTACGTGCAATTGGAGTAATTGTATTGTGCGGTGTGCCATCGGTTTCGGCGAATACAAACGCCGACTCGTCGGTATATCGACGCCACTTAATTAAAATTTTATCTGCAAGTTCAATGAGCCTGTCTGAGTCAACGCAACTCAAACGTATAACCGACATCGGCCATTTTACAATGCCTGCTTTCACATCGCCAAAACCTTTAAATTCAACTTCACACAACAGCGGAGCTTTTGCCATTGCAAAGGTATAATTACCGCCTTGAAAATGGTCATGAGTTAAAATCGAGCCACCAACAATCGGCAAATCGGCATTAGAACCCACAAAATAATGCGGGAAGAGTTTAACAAAATCAAGCAGTTTTTTAAAGGTGGCACGGTTGATTGCCATAGGTGTATGCTCTGAATTGAACACGATACAATGTTCGTTATAATAAACGTATGGCGAATACTGTAACATCCACTGAGTATCATTTATCACCATTGGGATAATTCGGTGATTCTGACGTGCAGGATGATTCATTCGACCCGCATATCCCTCGTTTTCCTTACAAAGCAAGCATTTTGGATAACCGCTTTGTTTTGCAAGTTTTGCTGCGGCAATAGCCTTAGGGTCCTTTTCAGGCTTTGAAAGGTTTATAGTAATATCAAGGTCACCGTATTCGGTCGTTGTCACCCACTTGACGTCCTTTTTTATACGGTAACGACGGATATAGTCACTGTCACAGCTTAATTTGTAGTAATAATCGGTAGCTTCATTAGGACTTTGCTCATACTTTTTCCAGAATGTGCTTATGACCTCTGACGGACGGGGTACCAAAACGCCCATAATTTTAGTATCAAACAAATCTTTAGCAGTAATATTATCCTCTAAAAGACCGTTTTCAACGCCGTATTCAATAAAGTCTTTGAGTATAACCTCCAAATCAGACGATGTGACCAATTGAGGCTCAATATATTCATCTAAACACAGTAATTCTAACAAACGATTGGTTGTATAAACCCTATCTTCAGTTGTAATAAGGTTGGTTTTTACACCGTATTCAACCAAATTTTTTATTGTTTGATTAATCATAGTTTTCTCCAATACGAAATTTGTTAGCTGATTTTTCATCTTAAAACAAACAAAATATCACCTAAAAGCCCTCTAAAATGTATTGTTGCAACATTTTTTAAATAAGGATAAACAAAAAAATTCTTCACACAAGGGAAAAATCTTTTTTCATACAATATTTTCTCTCGGTTTTTGCAAAAAGCATCTAACTTTTTCAAAAAATTCACCTGCTCATCATTTTCACGGTCACAGAAAGCTATATTAATATCCCGTTGAGATATTTGCATTTTTAAAACTTCAAATCGCACATCAGTATCCCCTCTGAAATTCAAAGGACCGAACGAATCATTGACAGAAAGTCCGATAGTGTTATTTCCGTGCTGACGGTAACCGATAAAGGGCTTGTTAAAAAATCTCAAACCGTCTTTTGATGCAGCAATAATATTAAGTTCCCAATCGTGTGGCATCATACATTTTGAAGTTTTAAGATATTCACTTACAACTTCACGTCTAAAAGCGCAGGTGCATCCTGGTGAAATATTATATTGCAATAACGTACCAAGTTTAACTGTGGCTACTTCCCCTTCAGAAATACCGATTTTTATAAGGCCGTGGTTTGCAGTATTCTTGCCATTACTAAACGGTACTAACATATTTCCATCAGCATCAATCATATCAAAAGAAGTATTGACACCCAAAACTTTTACATCATTTTCAAAAATTTCAGTTACTTTTTCAATCTTTTCGCTATACCAAACATCATCTTGGTCGCAAAGAAAAATCACGTCACCGGTACATTCTTGAAGGCAATTGTAAAAGTTTCTTTTATAGCCTGAATTACTCTTGGAAACTGAAAACTTCCAGTTTAAATTATGTTCGGCTATGTAACCTTTTAAATATTCAGCAGTGCCGTCAGTTGAACAGTCGTCGATAATGACCACTTCATCGGGTTGTCTTGTACTGTTAAGGAGTGAATCCAACTGCATTTTCAAGAACTTTTCACCGTTATAGGTTGCCAAAGCCACCGAAACTGTCACCTACGTCACCGCCTTTAAAATGATTTACTCAGATTAAAATGATAGTATTTTCATTGCAATAACGAAATATACAATCAACGACAAAACATCAACAATAGTAGTAATAAACGGACTTGCCATTACGGCAGGGTCCAATTTTACCGCCTTTGCTAAAATAGGTAACACACAGCCAACTATTTTAGCTATAAATACAGTTACCATTAAGGTTAAAGAAATAACCAACATTTGCAAGTATGAAACTTCCATACCCAAAAGAAGATTATCAATTAAATAAATCTTTGCAAAACCGGTTACAGCCAGAGTAACACCGCAAAGCAATGCAACACGGAGCTCTTTCCACAAAACTTTTAAAATATCACAAAGTTCAATTTCACCAACGGCGATACCGCGGATAACGGTAGCCGATGACTGTCCACCTGCGTTACCACCGGTACCCATAAGCATCGGGATAAACGATATTAGCACCGGAACAGCACTTAATGCCGATTCGAATGAATTTAAAATTACACCCGTAAATGTAGCCGAAAGCATAAGCAACATTAGCCACGGAATACGTGTTTTCCAAATATTGAAAACACCGGTTTTAAGATACGGTTTATCGGTTGAGGTAATAGCAGCCATACGCTCAATATCCTCGGTTGCCTCGTCTTCCATAACATCCATAGCGTCATCAACCGTGACAATACCGACAATTCTTTGGTCCTTATCAACAACGGGCAATGCCAAAACGTCATACTTTGAGAACATTTGAGCAACAATTTCCTTGTCCTCATAAGCATCAATGCTCAAAACGTTGGTTTCCATTATTTCTGAAACCAACTCATCAGAATCAGCAAGCAACAAATCCTTTACCGAAACAATACCCACCAATTTTCTTCGATTGGTAACATAACAGGTATAAACTGTTTCTTTATTTACACCTTCACGGCGTATTTTTTGGAAACATTGTTCGACAGTTAAGTCTTCAGCCAATGACACATACTCAACCGTCATAATGCTTCCTGCACTGTCTTCAGGGTATTTTAACAGTTCGTTTATCTGACGGCGAAGTCCTGCGGGTGCCGTTCTTAAAATACGTGCAACAACGTTTGCAGGCATTTCCTCAATAATATCAACAGTGTCATCAAGCCAAAGGTCATTAATAATTTCTTTAAGCTCAACGTCGCTGAAACTTTTAATCAGCAACTGTTGTGCCTCGGTTTCCATATAGGAAAATGTATCTCCGGCTAAATCCTTAGGTAATATTCTGAAAACCAATGGTATTTCTGACGGCGTCAGTTCCCCGATTATTTCACCCAAATCAGGCGCATTCATTTCATTCAAAACTTCACGCAGTGTTTTAAAAGCACGTGACTCAACTAATTGGCTGATATAAGCCAACAACTCTTCTTTTTCCATTTTTTGTTCTCCTTTCTTTTTTAAGGAACGGGTGAAAGCCACCCAACCTGAATTTTCTCAAGAAAGGTACAAAACGACCAAAATTTCAGCTAAGAGAAAAACGGACGACTGCCGTTTTTCTCATGCTACCTCGGGGTTTTGTGCCATCATTAGAATAACTACTGCCAGCGTCCATTTTTCCTCACCTCGTCAAAACAAAATTTCAAAAAAATCTAATTGATTATACCGCTTCTATAATTATTTGTCAATGTTATTTCAAGGCTATTCCTAAAGCAATTTTTCCCTGCTCTGACATTATCCAGTCGAGCAATATCCTCACGTTATTACCTGAACTCTCAGATGAACGAATTGTAACACCCATAGGAAATGTTAACGGATACTGTCCGTTTTTAACAGTTTCCTCTGTAGGTACAACTCCGTTTACTGAAACCGGATTTACTGTTCCCTTATTAAAATCGCCGGCAAGAGTAAAAAGTGTATATCCTATCGCACCCTGGCGGTTATCATAACTAATTTCCGCCTTAAACTCACCTTTTTCGGTTGTAACAGTTTTATAAACAGGAGGAACCGTAACGTCTGTTGCTATATATTTCCCGAACGCATTTTGAACAGCCGTGCCGTCTTTTGAACCAAACAGAGTAACGGGAGCATCACTGCCGCCCAACTCACTCCAATTTGTTATCTCACTCTTATAAACAGAGGTTATTTGTTCGGTTGTCATTCCTTCAAGACCGGTTCCGTTATACATAAAAACAAGTGCATCTTGTATTAATTCATTAGTTGTAAGTTCCAAAGCTGTTGTGTTAAGTTTTTCAGCAACTTCTTTACCGTAACCGTGAGCAAACACAATGTCACACTCACCGGAAATTAGCTTCATATAGCATTCATCAGTAGTATCACATACCGTGACATATTTTGACGCTTCTTCAGGTGTAACACCCAAAACGCTGACTGCCATATTCAATCCAAGTTTTTCACTATAAGACGTAACGCAAACTTTAGGATAATTCTGGGCAGTATATTTCAAACTGCCTTCAGCCAGGCGGTCATATTTTTTATTGCAAGCAATGAGCAATATCATCAAAAAGGACATACAAAAAATAAATACTTTTTTCATCTTAGCATCCTCCTTTTTAATGCTGCCCGACCGACGCAATACTTAAAACAGTTTCAAGATTTGTGTCGTATACGGTTGTTTTACCGCCAACCGACACTGATAAAAGTTCGGTATTGCCAAACGATGAAACACCAATATAATCACTCTGTTCATACAGAAAAGCATTTGTCAATGTATCATAAAGGCAATATTTTTTATCTGTCTTTTTATTGGTTGTTAAAACTAAATAACGGTTATCTAAACATTCGTTAGTATACTGATAATCCATCCACTCGGTTCTTTGTTTAGCACTAACTGATACAAAACAGACCTTTTTGTTATCAGAGTTAACAACCACCGCTGTGTTGCCAAAACGTCCTGCCAAACCACCAAAGTCACCTATCGCCTCTATCGACTCACCGGTCTCATCGAAAATCGTACCTGTTCCACCGTAGGTACATACATAAAGTCCGCCAACAGAGCTTTCACTGTCAGGGAACATACCGGTTTCTTTACAGTGGAACGGTTTACCTGTATCTGCATAGAAATATTCAACACGGCCTGTATCTATATTTGTCTTTTTATAAATGAAGTTTTCTGAATCAATTATATCAACAAAACCGCGGTCACAAAGTATTGTTTTAACTACGTTCTTATTAAGGTCATAAACATCGTACTGACCTGTTGTTTTGCAAGCAAAGAGTTCTCTTGAACGATTAAAATCAATATCAAAAAATTTAGGTTCCAAAAACCATTCGCCTTTAGTATTCATTACACCGTAAAGTCCGTCTTGATTAACGACCACTGCCAAACCTTTGTAAAACTCACCGCAAAAAAGAAAGTTTTCGTATATCTTTTTACCGCTATTATCGATATAATAAGCAAATTTTTCTTCGGTATAGGTTTGCTTTTGCCCCTCTTCAACATTATCGGGAGTTTTCAAAACTATATTAACCGGAGCTAAACCGTCACTGAACTTACCGATTGTATAGGTATATCGGCTGTCCTCTGCCATCTTAGTTTCGAAAGTGAACTTACGCTTGCCGGCGAAAGTATAAAACTCTAAATATTTATACACTTTCTTGCCGGACTTACGTGTACGTTCCAATACCACACGTTCTGCACCAACCGATTTCACAACACGGTTTTTAGGAAGTTTAAACACCCAACTTCCATTTGAAGCAGAAACCCAACGTTCACCCGCCGTTGCCACAGAACCGTCGGTGCCTTTTATCATCTCATAAACATATCCACCCTCATCGGTTTCATGTTTGATGATATTATCAAACACCGCATCAACAACAACTGCCCCGTTTAAATCACACAACCCATACAAAGGATTTTTTAAAACATCCTCACTACCCTCTGTTGTAGATTTATAAGATTCAACTCCGCCAATAAAAGTTATGAGTTCACCATACGAATCTGATGCAACCAACGTATCACAAAACTCTAGACTAACACGGTTATGAACTACTACATCTGTA
The DNA here is from genome assembly GCA_045656125.1 of Acutalibacteraceae bacterium. Taxonomy (GTDB): domain Bacteria; phylum Bacillota; class Clostridia; order Oscillospirales; family Acutalibacteraceae; genus UMGS172. The sequence continues at coordinate 431 of JAZOQN010000089.1, read as the reverse complement.
ACAACCTGAGCAGGCATATTTTCACGAAGTGCGAAAAACGGTGCTTCCGCAGTATCTTTTTTATTATCTTTACAGCCAACCGATAAACTTAAAGTCAAAACAGCCAATCCAACACAAAAACATTTAAAAGGTTTCATTATGAACTCCTTGAAACTTAATTATATGTATATATAATTATTTTACCACTTTTAACTCCGTTTGGCAACGCAAAAGATTAAATACTACAAAAATTTAACACATAAATAATACTTTCTACGGAAATATTGATTGACTATTTTAAGAAACTCACGTATAATATAGGCGAAGCTTATGAAAGGAGTAACGAATATGGAAAGATTTCTTATAATGCATGACATTGATATGGCTGACTTTATAAAGACTCTAGACAGTTGTAAAGGTGACGTCTTTTTAGAGACTTCTGAAGGAGATGT
>JAZOQN010000088.1:0-8365 GCA_045656125.1 Acutalibacteraceae bacterium | reverse complement strand
CCTCTAAATGCATCATTTTGTCGCTCAGCCCACTATATGTACCAAGCTTTACTAACCTTGTATCATCAATTGCAAAACTGATGTCAACCAAATTTTCAACATTGATATAGGTCAAGTTAAAACCTTTTTCATCACAAATTTCCCATATATCCTTCAAAACATCTCTTTGCTGTTTATCAGAAAAAACAATCTTACTTCCCTCTTCAGCCTTTTCGGTTTTTATACCTTTAATTCTAATTAATCCTTCCGGTGGGGTTTCAACAGTTCGAAGCAACTTGAAACTTTCGTCAGCAGCATAATTTACATTTTCACCGATAATAAGTATTTTTTCTTTTGTCGGCTCAACTCTGATACCTACCGTATTCGGAAAGGATTTAATAATCTCTGCTTCTTTAATATACGGTAAAGCCTTCACAATTCGAGCCTCAATTTTATCTGATGGTAACCGCAAAAGATTGTTACCATTCATAATACCTGAGGCGTAAATAATTTCTTCGGTTGAATAAATACTACTGCCGATAACTTTAATTGAGGAAACATTAAAGAAAACAGTCAGCATAAGTCCAACAGCCACACCTAAAACAATCAGAATTGATAAAATGGCTGCAATTATTCTCTTGAATTTAGAACGCTTCTTTTTGCGTTTTTTGTTTGTGGGACGACGCTCGGTATCCGAATACTCTACCTTCATTCTTTACTCCTCTATCCTTTTAATTTCAGCACCCAATGCACCGAAAATATCTTCGATTTTTTCATAACCGCGGTCGATAAAACACGGCTTTCTTACAACCGACTTACCTTTGGCCGCCAATGCCGCAACAGTAAGTGCCGCTCCGCCTCTTAAATCGTGAGAAACAACTTCGGCACCTTCCAAAACTCTAACTCCTGAAATAACAGCAACACGGCCGACCGTTTTAATATCTGCACCAAGACGTTTTAGCTCATCAACATAATGAAAACGGCTGTTGAATATATTTTCAACGAAAACCCCCGTACCTCTTGAAACTGATGACATTGCAACTAAAATCGGTCCGGCGTCAGTTGGGAAACCGGGATACGGTTGAGTTGAAACGGTATTAAAATTACGCTGACGGATATGTGATACAACAGTCAGTCCACCGTCATTAACATTAACCTCGCACCCACCGTCTTTAAGAACAGAAATAACAGGCATAATATGTTGCGGTACTGCATTAATTAAATGCACCTTGCCGTTACAAGCGGCAGTTGCCAACATACACGTTGCCGCAATAATACGGTCAGGCATAACGGTATATTCAACACCCGAAAGCCTATTAACGCCCTCAATAATCACGGTATCACTGCCTGCACCTGAAATTTTTGCACCCGCCTTGTTTAAAAATGATGCAAGGTCCTCGATTTCAGGTTCTTTTGCGGCGTTGTGGATAACCGTTGTACCGTTGCCTAAAGTTGCAGCTAAGATAATATTTTCGGTAGCACCGACGCTTGGAAATCTCAAATGCAAAACTGCACCCTTAACCCCATTATTAAAAGCACAATTCAGGCAACCCGAACAACAATCAACATCGGCACCTAATTTTTGCAAAGATTCAATATGAATGTCAATAGGTCTCGGACCTAACTCACAGCCACCCGGCAGACACATTTTACCTTTACCTAACTTTGTTGCAACGGCACCTAAAAACACAACGGAGGAACGCATTTCACGCATTAAATTTTCAGGTATTTCATAAACGCCGGAGTTTGAAGAAGTAATTGTGACAGTATTTCCCTGCCACTCGCATTTACAGCCCAAATGCTCTAAAATTTTAACAGAAACATTAACATCTGAAAGCAAAGGACAATTATGTAAAATCGTTTGTCCCTCACACATATATGCGGCGGCAAGCAGTGGCAAAACACTGTTTTTTGCACCGTGAACAGTTAACTCTCCGTGCAATCTTTTTCCGCCTTGAATTTCCAAATAGGACATAGTACACACCTCGGTACATACTATGTCGATTTAAAAATTATGTTATTTTTTAATTAGATTTATGATAATTTCGGCAATTCTGCGGTCAGCATCTGCAATTGCAGTGGTTTCTGCTGCTTTGGACATTGCTTCCAAACGCTCGCGGTTAGTAATCAGCGATTTAACAGTGTTCAATAATACATCACCTGTTAAATCCTTTTCTTCAATAAGTTCTGCCGCCTCAATTTTTTTCAAAGACATTGCATTATGGAACTGATGGTTTTCAGCAACATACGGTGACGGTATTAGAATTGACGGTTTTTTGCAAACCTGCAACTCATTCACCGACATTGCTCCTGCACGACTGATTACTACATCGGCAGCCGCCATCATTACATCCATATTGTCAATATACTCTAAAATTTTAACATTCTTATTATCATCGGTATAACCAATTTCTTCAGCCTTTTTCATAAAATCAACATAGGCCGATTTTCCGGTACCGTGAAAATGAATAAATTCTTTAGCATCAAGGTTATATTTTATAACCTCAAGCACGGCATCGTTTATCGCTCTTGCACCCAAACTGCCGCCAAATGACAGCAAAACCTTGGCATCATCAGGGATATTGAGTTTTTCCCTTGCTTCCCATTTAGAAATTGCAGTTAAGGACTGTCTAATCGGGTTACCGGTTACAATTGCGGGGTTTTTAGGCTTCAAATTCTTTAAAGCATCCTCCATAGCTACCATAACAACATCAACCAACGGAGCTAACATTTTAATGGTAACGCCGGGGTAAGCATTTGCCTCGTGAACTGCAGTTTTTATCCCCAATTTTGCCGCCTCTCGTAATACAGGGCCGCAAACATAACCACCCGTACCAACAACAACGTCAGGATTGAGTTGTTTCAATAACTTTTTAGATGAAAATGACGAAGCTACCGCCTTATAGGCAGCAGTAATATTTCGTCCTATATTTTTCAAGGTTATCTTTCTTTGAAAACCTGCAACATCAATTGTATAAAAATCATATCCTGCCAACGGAACAAGTCGGCTCTCCATACCCTTTGCAGTGCCGATAAAACTGATTTTACAATCCTTATCAACCTGCTTTAAATATCCTGCAACAGCAATCGCAGGATTAATATGACCTGCAGTGCCACCGCCCGCAAAAACTATATGCATACCCTACACCCCAAAGTTAGCCAAAGCATTCAAACTTGAATCAGATTTTGAAACAAGTATTTTTCGCTGTGACTTTGTTAAAATACTCGTAAATCCTTAGGGTTTTACTGCGTTTTATGTCTCGCACACCAAAAAATCCTTTATTTACAAAATTCTGCGACCTTAAAGGTGCGTTTTTTGTGTGGATTTTGGTGAAGCGAAGCACGTAAGGCTAACGCCTATGTGCGACAATGAGCCGAAAGACACCTAAAAACCGCCCTTTAAGGCTGGTTCAAGTTTAAATGCTTTGGCTAAAGTGTTTTCTTGTTATTACAAGTTCTTGAAATTCCTAATATAATTCCCATTTCAACTAACAAAATCACCAAAGAAGTACCGCCGTAACTAAAAAACGGCAAGCTGATTCCGGTATTTGGAATTGTATTTGTAACAACTAAAACATTCAGTGTCATTTGAAGGCCGACCTGGAAAGTTAGGCCTAACGCTAATAAACTTCCAAATTTATCCGGTGCTTTCACGGCAATTGAAAATCCTCTCCACATCAAAAGGCAGAAAAGAATAATAATTATCATTGCACCGATTACACCCAATTCCTCACAAACAATTGAGAAAATAAAGTCGTTATGAGGTTCAGGAACCCAAAGGTGCTTTTGGTTTGATTGACCTAAACCTTTACCTACCCATCCGCCTGAGCCGATGGCAAGCAAGGACTGTATTGTTTGATAACCCTCGCCAACGGGTGCTGACCACGGGTCAAGCCAGAAAGTAATTCTGTCTTGAGCGTACTTTATAACACCGCTCATAACTACAATTATACCGGTGGCCGCAACGGCTAAACCGCCGATAATATAACGAAGTTGCAATCCTCCCACAATCATCATAACGGCACCGATTAAAAATATCAAAACAGTTGCAGACAAATGCGGTTCAAGTACAACAAGAACACATATTAAACCAACCGTTAACCCTAAAAACAGAAATCCAAATCTGAACGTTTTCATAAGCTTTTGATTTGCGGCAATTAAGTGTGCAAGCAGAAGTATTACCGCAAATTTTGCCAATTCAGAAGGTTGAAAGTTAATTGGCCCAATCGAAAACCAACGTTTAACACTTGTTCCTGCAACCATAGGCGGCAAGATAAGCATTATTACCAAAAAAACTGCCATTACAATATAAAGAGGAACTGCAAATTTTCTGATAATATGATAATCAAACTTTGATACGAAAAGCATCAAAACGACACCGAAAACTGCAAATCCCGCCTGTTTTGTAATAAAGTGATAACTATTGCCGTAATATGTGTCGGCAAAAACATAACTTGCCGAAAACAGCATTATTAAGCCAACAGTTAATATTATTAAAAGCAAAAAAAGGAATGTTAAATCCATTTTACCCTCAACAAACAATGCCGATAATTTGCTCTTTTTCTTTGATTGTTTTTTGTTCAATACATTTTCGGGCAAAACGGTCAACTCCTTTTAATAAATTAATGATTTATGCTAACTTTACAGCTGCCACACAAACGGCACAACCAATCAATGTAACTATTGAGAATACGATTACTATTTTAACCTCACTCCAACCGCACTTTTCAAAGTGGTGGTGAATAGGGCTCATTTTAAACAGTCTTTTGCCGGTTTTTTTGAAATAAACAACCTGCAATACAACCGACAATGCCTCAATAAGATACACAATACCTGCGAGTAAAAGATATATTGGGCGGTTTATCATAAAGGACAATGCAACAACCATACCGCCCAAGAACATTGAACCGGTATCACCCATAAATATCTTAGCAGGATGCCAGTTCCAAGTAAGGAAACCGACACAAGCTCCTGCCAAAGCAGAAGCAATAATATTAGCACCGATTTCCTGCAACGTGCCTGCCATAAGCATAAACGCGATGGCAACAACTAAGGTTACGCTCGATGCCAAACCATCAAGACCGTCGGTCAAGTTAACGGCATTTGTAAAACCATAGATAAAGAAAAATGCAATAGGCCAAAAGATTATACCAATGCCTGAAACAACACTGACTTCACCAATAAAAGGTACCCAAGTTGTTTTTAAGCCTGCTAATGCAAGACTGATAAGATACGTTGCACAAGCCAAGGACTGTAAAGCAGTTTTTTGTGAAGCAGTAAGTCCCAAATTACGTTTTTTAACAACCTTAATATAATCGTCAATAAAACCAATTAAGCCCATTACGATAGCCAGACCTAAACCTGCAAAAATTTTGGTGAAATCCAACGAATTACCAAACTCTGCCGAAAGTCCAACATCGACAAATGAGGTAGCACTCATTGAAAGTGCAACACCCAAAAATACACCGATAATAATAAGCACTCCGCCCATTGTTGGTGTTCCCTGCTTTGATTTATGCCAAGCAGGTCCCTCATCACGTATAGTTTGACCGAATTTCAAGCGTTTTAACAACGGTATAGCAGGATAGCCCAAAAGATATGCTGCTAAAAAACTCACTAATACTGCAATTGCAGGTATAATTCCCGTCATTTTGATTCCTCCAAGGGTTAATAGTTTATAATTCCTTTAAAGCTTCAGCCACAACCTCACGCTCATCAAGATGAATAGTCCCGCTATTTAAAATCTGATAAGTTTCATGGCCTTTGCCCGCTAAAACAATTATATCACCTGTTGTGGCTATTTGCACGCATTTTTTTATAGCCTCAACACGATTTTCAATAACCAACACAGGTACGGGCGAATCTTTCATTCCCTCTAAAATATCGTCAATGATTTTGTGAGGGTCTTCTGTACGCGGATTATCACTTGTTACAATGACATAATCTGCATTTTTCATTGCTATTGCACCCATTTTGGGACGTTTTGTACGGTCACGGTCACCACCGCAGCCGAACAATACAATAAGACGGTTTTTCTCGACCTCTGAGAACGTCTTTAATATATTTTCCAACCCATCAGGAGTGTGTGCATAGTCAATTAGTACCGTAAAATCACGTCCGGTAGGCACGACCTCTGCCCTGCCTTTAACACCCGTCATATTAGAAAAAGCAGAAGTAATATCTTGTAAACCAATGCCTAACTCTACTGCAATTGCACCTGCACATATTGCATTATAAGGCGTAAACTTACCTCCAATGGCAGTTTTGATTTCAATAATTTTCCCATCACTAATCATATCAAAAGCAGAGCCATCTGACTTGAGTCTTATATTTTCTGCAATAAAGTCAGCGTCATTACCTATACAGGAAAATGTTTTAACCGCACATTTTAATCCGTCGACCAAATCAGCAAAATAACTATCGTCCTTATTAACTACAGCAGTTTTTGAAACCTCAAAAAGCTTCTTTTTTGCCCTTAAATAGTTATCCATAGTTATATGGTAATCCAAATGGTCTTGTGTAAGATTTGTAAAAGCCGAAACCTCAAACTCCAAGCCGTAAACTCGGTTCTGGTCGAGTGCATGAGAGGAAACCTCCATAACACAATGGTCACAGCCGGACGCCACCATAAGTGAAAACATAGACTGTAATTCATAAGCACTGGGTGTGGTATTCTTGGAAGGTAAAACCTCGTCACCAATCATATTTTGGATAGTGCCGATTAAGCCAACTTTATGTCCGCAATGCTCCAAGATACTCTTAACCATATATGAAACCGAGGTCTTACCGTTAGTGCCGGTAATACCTATTAATTTAAGTTTCTTTGCAGGTGAACCGAACCATTTTTCACAAAGTTCCGCAAACTCACGGCGGGAATCTTCAACAAAAATTTGATTAGGAAGACCAACATCCTTTTCGCAAATAATTACTGCAGCACCGCTATCATAAGCCATTTTTGCAAACTTATGTCCGTCAACGGTTGCACCGTTAATACAGACAAACAAATTGCCCTTTTGAACATTACGGGAATCGCAAGTAACACCTGTAATATCTAACTCGGCAAATTCACCCGAGCGTTCTTTCATCAAATCGAATAATTTCATATTTTCCCTCTCAAGAGTTATCATTATTCAGCCGTTTCGGTTGTACGGAAGTAAACCGTAACAATCGTTCCGTGGTCAACTTCAGTCCCCTTACTTATATCCTGCTTATAAGCCACAAAACCTGAGCCTGAGCTTAAAGCACCCGAGAACTGAACGTTAATATTTTTGTTTTTTGCCAGTTCATTAACAGCACTGATTGAAAGTCCACTGAAAGACGGTACTGTTGTTTTCTTTATTTCTGTATTTTCCTCGGTATAAAGCATCACAACACCATCGCTGTAAAGTGATTCAGATGCTACCGGGAACTGCTTAATAACATTGGTGCCGCCACCGATAATTTGATATTTTAAACCCTTTTCAGTTATCAACTTTTTAGCATTTTCAACCGATTGCCCTGTAACTGACGGGATTTTTACAGCCATTTTAGAAAGTTCTTCTTGGCTATAATGCGGCTCATAACCCAAATACGGCAAAATTTCTGCCATAATCTGACCGCCGACAGGTGCGGCAATTGTACCGCCGTAGTATGCGTCACCGGTAGGTTCATCAAGCATTACAAGAACTGCAATTTCAGGGTCATCCATCGGTGCAACACCGCAGAATGAAGCAATATAAATTGATTTTTCACCGGTTTGGTTTATATCAGTCAATTTCTGTGATGTACCGGTCTTACCACCGATACGGTAACCCGAAACATAGGCATTTTTACCGCCACCGCCGTCAACAACCGCTTCCATAAGTGAGCGAATTGTTTCAGAAGTTTTTGTGGAGATAACCTGACGTCTGACGGTTGTTCCTACCTTTTTAACAGTATTTTTATCAGCGTCTACAATTTCGTTTACAATATGCGGTTTTACTAAATAGCCGCCGTTAACTGCTGCTGAAACCGCTGTTACCATTTGAATAGGTGTGACCTGGAACGTCTGACCGAATGAAGATGAAGCCAAGTCGGAAATACTCATTTTATCAGGATTATAGTAAATAGGACTACTTTCACCGGGTAGGTCTATTCCGGTTTTCTGACGAAGTCCAAACGCTTCATAATACTTATTAAATGTTTTAACTCCCAACTGCTGTCCGAATGTAATAAATACCGGGTTGCATGAGTTTTGCACAGCCTGAGTCAATGTTTCTGCACCGTGACCGGTCTTTTTGTGACAGTTAATTCTTCTGCCTGCAACAACAATGTATCCGCTGCAACTGTAATGGTTGCTTAAAGATGTAACCCCTTCTTCCAAAGCCATTGCGGCAGTAACGACCTTGAAAACTGAACCCGGTTCATA
>JAZOQN010000087.1:0-4520 GCA_045656125.1 Acutalibacteraceae bacterium | reverse complement strand
CTTGTGGAGGTTTTTGTTATCTGAAATATATTGGATATATCTGTTGACTTAAGGCGGATGTTTTGATAAAATTTATATAGAGTATATGCAAGGAGTTGTATTAAATGATTAAGAAAATCGCAGTTTTATTTTTAGTATTATGTTTGTCAGTTGGGGTTTGTTTACTTGCCGGCTGCGGTAAATCTTTTTCTGGTAAAGACAACTCTACTGCCGGAGGCGATAATATGAATATCATTTCTAAAGAAAAAGTTAACTTTATAAACAGTGACGGCAGTTCGGTTTATAGAATTGTTCGTCCGCAGGGGGATACAGAGTCTACTGCAACCGCCTCATTTTTGTTTAAACAAATGAAGGACGGTTTGGGTGTTGGCATTAAAAATGTCAGTGACATCGAAGACGGAACCGATGTGTATGAAGTTTTGGTTGGAAATACCAACCGTGTTGAGTCCACTCAAGCGTTAGACTATCTTTATGCAAAGGATTTCGGCAGATATGATGACTTTATCATTTGCACAATCGGCAAAAAAATTGTCATTAACGGCGTTAGTGCTGATGCCATAAAGAATGCTGCAGATTACTTTATTAAGAATTTTGCAAAAAAAGAGGGCATTGAGGGTGGTATTGAGTATATCTATGCTACCGAAGGTAAGTTTGATGAGATTACCGTTAACGGTACAACAATCGGTAAGTTCAGGCTTATTTGGGACACAACCACTCGTTCCTGGCTTGTTCAGGAAGAGGTTAAAAAGGCTCAGGAGTACATAAAAGAGGTTACGGGTTATCAGTTGATTCTCAAAGAGGATGTCAGCACTAAAGAGGCAGAATATGAGATTTCAATCGGTAATACCGTCCGTGCAATGAAGCCGGAAAGCTCGTATTCTTATGAGGACTGGGAAATTAAAATTTCCGGCAAAAAGATTGGAATTATGGGCGGCAGCACCTACGCCGTTCAGGTTGCTGTGACCGAGTTTAAAAAGATGCTTGAAAAAGGTAGTTTAACTGATGCGGATTCTAAAACAGGCACTTACAGTGCAACTGTTGCGGGGTACGATTCTTCGTCTTACTATACTTTAAAATGGGGAGACGATTTTGACGGCGATTCGCTTGATTTGACCAAATGGAGCTTCCCAACCGATGCCCGTGAGGATGGAAATATGCTCAACGATGACAGTACGGTTTATTTAAGGGACGGAAAAATTGTCATGCTCGGCGGTCAGCGTAATGACGGCACATATTATCATTGCAGTGGTATTCAGTCTGTTAATAATATGAGTTTTAACTTTGGTTATTTGGAAATGCGTGCAAAAATCCCTGATGGCAAGGGCGTGTATACTTCGTTCTGGTCAAACGGCGGCGGACTTGAAATTGATATTTTCGAAAGTCTTGGCATGGCAAAAACACAAAGAGCCAATATCCACTACTGGAAGAGTGAGGCAGACGGCGGACACACTTCTCTTGATACCGGTCTGTACGGCGAGGGTGTCAACAAGATAGACGGTAAAGACAGACAGTATGTTGTGAAAAAAGGGTTGTTATCTGACCAATTCCGCACCATCGGACTTTATTGGACACCTGAAGAAATCACATTTATATATGACGGTGAGGTTTATTATACTCAACCGTCTGACGAGTATCACTTTGATAAATATCAGCATATTCTTGCCGGATTTAACATCGGTTGGCCGAATAGAACTCCTCCGGCTGAGGATTTACAATTCCCGCTTGAATATCATATAGACTATATTCGTCTTTTCCAAATTGACGGACAGGGTCTTAGATGCAATTAAAGAGATATAAAAGGCTATAATTATCAAACGCCCACACCTTAAACGGTTTGGGCGTTTGCTTTATGTCACTTTTTGAATTGACTTGTTAAAAAGGTTTTGATAAAATATAAAAAAAGTGGAAGGGGTTGATTGCCATAAAGCGTGTTATAACAGTGATACTAATATTAGGCATAATGGCAGGTTTTATGGTTGGTTGCGGTGGAGATAGCAATAAATTGACCGATGAGATTTTCAGCCGTGAAAAAGTCAGTTTTTTAAACGAGTCCGGTGAATCGGTATACCGTGTAATCAGACCTCTAAATTGTGAAGATGTGTTGCCTGCTTTACAGACGGTTCATAATGGGCTGGAATCAAAGCTTAACATACAAATAAAGTTTCGAAATGATGATGCACATGAGGGAGACGAATATGAAATTTTAATAGGCAATACCAACCGGTTAGAATCCAAACTGGCTCTGGATTATCTTAATGCCAAGGGATGCGGCAGGTATGACGATTTTATTATTTGTACCATTGGTAAAAAAATTGTCATCAACAGTGTTAATGCCTCGGTTTTAAGTAATGCGGCACAATATTTCGTTGACAGTATTTTTACACCGGAGGGTATCGACGGCGGAATTTTATACATTAATAAAACTGTGGGAGAGTTTGAAAAAGTTGCAATAAACGGTGTCGAGATACAAAAATTTAAATTAATTCGCGATATTACAAGCCGTTCGTGGCTTATTCAGGAAGAGGTAAGAAAGCTTCAGGATTTTATTAAGTATAGCACCGGTTTTTATCTTCCTCTTGAAAATGATACAGAGGTTGAACGTACAAAATATGAGATTTGTATCGGAAGTACAAACAGAGTATCAAAAAAGTCGTTGAAAGAGTACGGATACGGTGATTATGAAATTAAAATCTCAGGTAATAAAGTGTATTTGCTGGGTGGAAGTACTTATGCTGAGCAGGTTGCTGTTACCGAGTTTTTGTCGATGCTTAAAAAAGGTTCGGTATCTGATTCGGACTCAAAAAAAGGCACATATAAAGAAGCAATTGCTACATACGATTCAAAAACATATTACCGCTATATCTGGGGTGATGAGTTCGATAAAAAAGATTTGCAAAAAAGCAAATGGAGGATAATAGGCTTTGTTAACGGTCGTGCAGAGGCAATAAAGAACAATGAAACTTTTGGTATGCAAGACGGCAATATAATAATGCGTGCAATTAAAAAGGAAAACGGAAATTATCAGCATTGCGATGCCATAAAGTCGCATAGTTTTGCGTTTAATAAAGGCTATTTGGAGTTGCGAGCCATAATTCCTGACGGTTCAGGTGTTTACTCGTCGTTTTGGTTAAACGGCGGTGGCTTGGAAATAGATATTTTTGAAAGTTTGGGTATGTCGCAAACATTGGTGGCAAATATCCATTATTGGAGAAGTGATGAAGAGGGAGGACATATATCGCTCGACTACGGAATAATTAATACAGGGCCGAGAAACTACCGTTTAAAAAACGAGAAATTTTCCGACAAATATCATACCGTAGGGTTCCTTTGGAATGACAGCCAGGTAAGATTTTTCTGTGACGGTGAAGAATATTATCAGCATCCGACAGATGAGTATTTTGTTGATAAGTATCTTAAAATTATTACGGGATTTAATGTTGGCTGGGCAGGCAGACGTTTGCCTGACAGCAGTTTGCAGTTCCCTCTTGAGTATAAAATTGATTATTTAAGACTGTATCAAATTGACGGAGATAAGGTTGAATATTATTAAAAAATCACCCGATTAATTTCGGGTGATTTTTATTTGTTATAAGTTGTTTAAATATTCAATAATATCAGAGAACTTTTCGGTGATGCTGTCTTTTTTTAAGTATAATGGGTGGTGCGGATGTCCTTTTTGTTTGGAACGGACGCCCGCGGTGTACCACTCGGCACCAAAAGACTGACCGATTTCAATCATATCGCGAACACAATCCTTTAAATATGGGCGTTTTTCAATGATTGTTCCCCAAGCTGCCCAGATTGCAGGAGTGTGACCGTTTTTGTAAAGTGACAGAATATGGCGGAATGCCTGCATATTTTCATTATGCATCGGTCTGTTAAATTCAGGGTCCATATCATCGGGGTCGGTTGCCCTTTGGCAGTACACATTAAACATAATAAACGAATCATACCCATTAAAATGAGCTATTCTCTCAACGCTTTTCAATGTGTTGTCCAAGTTATCAGGCTCGGCAGTAGAGGGATTAATTCCAATACAAATAAGCGGATTGTCGCCCTTTGTGCCTAATATGTAACGGTACTCGGAGTACCTGCAGGGAACATACAGCCATTTTTGTGCATCATATTCGTGTAAAGTGGACTGCTCCTCTGCCAGTGCATCCGAAAACCGTAAAATTGTCTGTTCTTGCGAAACTGTCGACGGAATGTGCATTAATCGGCATCCTTTCCGCAGCAACGTTTGTATTTCAGTCCGCTTCCGCAGGGGCAAGGAGCGTTTTTACTTACAACACCTTTACCTCTTACAGTGGCATTTTTATCGGTTTTTTCTTCTTCTGCAACTTTTTGGCGTTTCGGTTCTTCATCACTGCGACGAAGTTGGGCACAAAGTACCATTTTGGTTGTGTCCTCGCGGATAGAATCGGTCATAGCGTTGAACATATCATAACCCTCATTGCGATATTCAACAACAGGGTCGTGCTGACCGTAGGAACGGAGATATATACCGTTTCGCAGTTCAT
>JAZOQN010000086.1:0-7708 GCA_045656125.1 Acutalibacteraceae bacterium | reverse complement strand
CAGAAGAAATCGGCAATCCTGTTCTTGTTCGTCCAAGCTTTGTGTTAGGTGGCAGAGCAATGCAGATTGTTGCAAAAGAAGAACATTTAAGACATTATCTTAAAACAGCGGTTGAAATTGACGAAGATAAGCCTGTATTGGTTGACAAATACATTCAGGGTAAAGAAGTTGAAGTTGACGCAATCTGCGATGGTAGAGACGTATTTGTTCCGGGTATTATGGAACTTGTTGAACGTACAGGTGTTCACTCAGGTGACTCAATCAGCGTTTACCCAACATTCAGTATTTCAAACAAAGTAAAAGGAATTATCCTTCAGTATGCTAAGAAATTAGGTCTTGGTATCGGAATCGTGGGACTTTTCAATATTCAGTTTATCGTAGATAAAGATGATAACGTTTATATCATCGAAGTTAACCCACGTTCATCAAGAACAGTACCATTCCTTTCTAAAGCAACAGGCTACAGCCTTGCTGATATTGCAACAGAGGTTATTATGGGTAAGACCTTAAAGGAACAGGGAATATTCGATATTTATCCTGAGGAGAAAAAGCGTTGGTATGTTAAGGTTCCGGTATTCTCGTTTAATAAGATTCGCGGTCTTGATGCTTACCTTTCACCTGAAATGAAGTCTACCGGTGAAGCAATCGGTTATGACGATAAATTAAACCGAGCACTTTATAAGGCTTTGCAGGCTGCGGGTACTCATTTGCAGAACTACGGTACCGTATTTGCAACTATTGCCGATAAGGATAAAGAAGAGGCTTTACCGCTTATCCGCCGTTTCTATAACTTGGGCTTTAATATTCAGGCTACCGAGGGTACTGCCGCATTCTTGAAGAAGAACGGTATTCGCACTCACGTTTTAGGCAAGATTTCGGAGGGTAATGAGGAAATTCCGGATGCACTTCGTCAAGGTCACATCGCTTATGTTATCAATACTAAGGATATCGGCGACTCTGACCAGAGAAATGACGGACATCAGATTCGTCAGCTTGCTACTGAGAATAACGTAACTATTTTCACGGCGTTAGATACCGTTAAGGTTTTGCTCGATGTTTTAGAGGAAACTACTCTCGGCGTATCTACAATTGATGCTTAAAGTGACTTCTTGATTAGAGGAAATAAAAATGAAGCAAGGACTTTTTGAAGTAACCGAAAACCGTAAAATTGCTAAAAACACTTATTTAATGGTATTAAAGGGTGATACAAGCGATATTACGGCTTCGGGACAGTTTATAAATATTAAGTTGGACGGTTTGTTTTTACGCCGTCCTATCTCGGTGTGCGACTGTGACAGTGAAACGGTTACTATAATTTACAAAGTTGTCGGAGTTGGCACAGAGGCAATGGCAAAAATGGGTGCCGGTGAAACGCTTGATGTTTTGACGGGGCTTGGTAACGGTTATGACCTTTCAAAATCGGGGGACCGCCCGTTGCTTTTGGGTGGCGGTGCAGGTGTACCTCCTATGTATATGTTGGCAAAACAATTGCTTAAAGAGGGCAAAAAAATCTCGGTTGTATTGGGCTTCAACTCTGAAGATGAAATTTTCTTTGTTGATGAGTTTAAGGCAATCGGTTGTGATGTTACGGTCTGCACTGCAGATGGAAGTGTTGGTGTCAAGGGATTTGTAACCGACGCGATGGTTGATATTGATTATACATACTTTTACACCTGCGGACCCGAGCCAATGTTAAAGGCAATTGATAAGGTTGCAGTGACTAGCGGACAGTTAAGTTTTGAGGAACGTATGGGTTGCGGATTTGGTGCTTGTATGGGTTGCTCATGCAAAACCAAGTATGGCAATAAGCGTATCTGTAAGGACGGTCCCGTATTAGAAAGGGAGGAGATTATATGGTAAACACTAAAGTTACCCTTTGCGGTGTAGAAATGGATAACCCTGTAATCCCTGCCAGTGGTACATTCGGTTTCGGTTATGAGTTTGCCGAAATTTATGATATTAACTGCCTCGGTACATTTTCTTTTAAAGGTACAACTAAGGATGCCCGTTTTGGTAATCCCACACCCCGTATTGCCGAGTGCAGCAGTGGTATGATAAATGCTGTCGGCTTGCAAAACCCCGGTGTTGATAAAGTTTTGTCGGAAGAATTACCAAAACTGAAAAAGTGTTTTCATAAGCCGGTTATGGCTAATGTCAGCGGATTTTCGGTTGAGGATTACGCTTATACAGTTGAAAAGTTGGATACCGAAAATCAAATTGGCTGGTTTGAAGTTAATGTTTCCTGTCCTAACGTTCACGGCGGTGGTATGAGTTTTGGCACTTCGCCCGAAGCTGCGGCAGAAGTGACACGTGCCTGCCGTAAGGTGACAAATAAACCGTTGCTTATAAAATTATCACCCAACGTTACCGATATTGTAACTATTGCAAAAGCCTGCGAGGATGCAGGTGCCGACGGTATCAGTATGATAAATACGATGCTTGGAATGAGGATTGATTTGAAAACCAAAAAGCCGGTTATCGCCAACAAAATGGGCGGATTTTCAGGTCCTGCAAAGAAACCGGTTGCACTTCGTATGGTTTATCAGGTTTATGATGCCGTTAAAATCCCAATAGTCGGTATGGGCGGTATTGCAACTGCTGAGGACGTTGTTGAAATGATGCTGGCAGGTGCTACTGCGGTGCAGATAGGTGCACAAAACCTTGTAGACCCTTACTGCTGTAAGGATATCATTGAAAAATTGCCCGAAGTTATGGCAAAATATAATATTACAGATTTAAGTTCAATTATAGGAGGAGCACACTAATGGGTAAGGACGTAATTATTGCTTGCGATTTCGCGAGTAAAGAGGCTTGCCTCTCATTTTTAGATAAATTCACCGGAAGAAAGCCGTTTGTTAAAATTGGTATGGAGTTGTTCTATGCCGCAGGTCCCGAGATTGTAAGAGAAATTAAAAATCGCGGACATCAGATTTTTCTTGATTTAAAATTACACGATATTCCGAATACCGTTAAAAAGGCAATGTCGGTTTTATCTAATTTGGATGTTGATATGTGCAACCTCCATGCAGGCGGTACAATTTCTATGATGCAGGCAGGTTTAGAGGGTTTAACCCGTGCCGACGGTACACGTCCGTTGCTCATTGCGGTAACTCAGTTAACCTCTACCGACCAAGAAAGAATGGAAAACGATTTGCTGATTAAAGAGCCTATTGACAAGGTTGTTATGCACTATGCTCATAACGCAATGGTAGCAGGACTTGACGGTGTTGTTTGCTCACCGCTTGAGGCAGGCAAGGTACATGAAATCTGTGGTGAAAAGTTCTTAACTGTTACTCCCGGTGTTCGTTTTGCAGATGGTGACGTCGGCGACCAGAAGAGAGTTATGACTCCCGCTGAAGCAAAGAAAATCGGCTCGGACTACATCGTTGTAGGCAGACCTATCACTGCCGCAGATGACCCCGTTGCCGCATACGAGCGTTGCGTCAAAGAGTTTTGTGATTAATACGATTGATAACATATAAGGAGAACAGAGATGGAAAGCTATAAGGTAGAATTTATTAAGTTTTTAGAGGATGCTGGTGTTTTGAAATTCGGTGATTTTACCGCAAAATCAGGTCGTAAAATTCCTTACTTTATCAATGCCGGTGATATTAAGACCGGTGAACAGATAGCTCGTTTGGGTGAGTTTTACGCTAAAGCATATTTAGAAAAGGTCGGCAACAAGCGTACCGTATTGTACGGACCTGCTTATAAGGGTATTTCAATTGCCGTTTCTTCGTCAATCGCTCTTTCAAAACAGGGTCTTGACGTACCGTTCTTCTTTAACCGTAAGGAAGCTAAAGACCACGGTGAGGGCGGTGTTTTTGTAGGCTATGTACCTAAAGCAGGTGAGGAAGTAGTAATCGTTGAGGATGTTATCACCGCAGGTACCGCTATTCGTGAAAGTATGGCAATTTTGGGCGGTTTAGAGGACGTTAAAGTTGCTGCTACTTTCGTTATGGTTGACCGTAAGGAAAAAGGCAAGGGTGAAAAGGGTGCTATGCAGGAGGTTGAGGAAGAGTTTGGATTCCCCGTATACTCGGTTGTTGATGTTTATGACATTATTGAGTACCTTGAGGCTGACCCTAAGAATGAGGAAAACGTAACCCGCATTAAAAATTACCTTGCAGTAAACGGTGCAAAGGCATAAATAAAAAAACAAACACCTTTGAGAAAGGCGTGAATATTTTGAGAAGTTTAATCAGCATTCTTGATTTAAGCGTTGAGGAAATTGACGGTTTGGTTAGTGTTGCAAACGATATTATAGCTAACCCTAAAAAGTACAGTGAAGTTTGTCACGGTAAAAAACTTGCAACCTTATTTTTCGAGCCTTCAACACGTACCCGTTTGAGTTTTGAAGCCGCAATGTATGAGTTAGGTGGCAATGTAATAGGTTTTTCAGAGGCACAAAGTTCATCGGCAGCAAAAGGAGAGAGTATTGCAGACACAGCTAAAACCATTTCCTGCTACGCCGATATTATTGCAATGCGTCATCCGAAAGAGGGTGCACCGCTTGTTGCCGCTATGAATGCAACAATTCCGGTCATAAATGCCGGAGATGGCGGTCACAATCACCCCACACAGACCTTGGCTGATATTTTAACTATTCAGCGTGAAAAGGGAAGATTAAGTGACCTTACTATAGGTCTTTGCGGTGACTTAAAGTTCGGTCGTACCGTTCATTCGCTTATTGAGGCGATGTCACGTTATGAGGGAATTAAGTTTGTGTTGATTTCACCCGAAGAACTCAAACTTCCGAGTTACGTTAAGAATGACGTAATCAAAAAGCACGGAATCCAGTATAAGCAGACTACCGACTTGGAAAGCGTTATGCCTGAACTTGATATTCTTTATATGACCCGTGTTCAACGTGAACGCTTCTTTAATGAGGAAGACTATCTTCGCTTGAAAGACAGTTATATTTTGACTCCTGAAAAGTTGAAAAATGCCAAACCTAATTTGTCGGTTATGCATCCGCTGCCGAGAGTAAATGAAATTAGCGTCGCAATTGATAAAGACCCGAGAGCCGCTTACTTCAAGCAGGTTTTGAACGGTAAGTATATGCGAATGGCACTAATGATGAAACTGTTGGAGGTAACGTTATGAATATAGTTCCTATTAAAAACGGTATCGTTATAGACCATATTACCGCAGGTAAAGCAATGGAAATTTACAGTCTTTTAGGCCTTGATAAGCTGGAATGTTCGGTTGCAATTATCAAAAATGTATCTAGTAACCGAATGGGCAAGAAGGATATAGTAAAAATTGATACAGACTATGATTTTGATATCAATGTTTTGGGATATATCGATGCGGGAGTTACTGTCAATGTTATTAAAGACGGTGAAATCATTGAAAAACGCCGAATGGAGTTGCCGGAGAGTTTGACTAACGTAATCTTCTGTAAAAACCCAAGATGCATCACTTCGACCGAGCAGGAGTTACCGCATATTTTCAAATTGACTGATAAAACTAATAAGGTTTATCGTTGTCTTTATTGTGAAACGAAAGCAAAATAGTTTGAAGTAGTGTAATGTTAACATTTATGCCAACAGAATTTTCTGTTGGCATTTTATGAATATTGAATTATTAATAAAAAGGTTTTATATTTTTTAAAATGATGTATAATTTAATATATAAAGGTGGGATAAAATGTGATTTACTTAGTAGAAGATGATGATAATATACGTGAATTGGTTATATACACTTTGCAAAGTACAGGTTTTGAAGCAGTTGGATTTGAACGCCCTTCAATGTTTTATAAAGCAATTGAAGACGAAAAACCCGACCTTGTTTTGTTGGACATTATGTTGCCTGAGGAAGACGGATTAAGCATTTTATCTAAACTCAGGTCAGATGTTAAAACTGCTGAAATACCTGTTATAATGTTAACTGCAAAAGGCTCTGAGATTGATAAGGTTAAAGGTTTTGAGTTGGGTGCTGACGACTATATTGCAAAACCTTTTGGCATGATGGAGTTGGTTGCACGTGTAAAGGCAAGGTTGCGTTCTAAAAAAGGAAAAACACAAAAAGCGGAATATAATATCGGTAAACTTTATGTTTGCCCCGAAAAACATATCGTTAAGGTTGACGGTAAAATGGTTACTGTGACTTTGAAAGAGTTTGAAATGCTATGTATGTTGCTTGAAAATTGCCATACGGTTTTAACTCGCGACCAAATTTTAAATAAAATCTGGGGATACTCATTTGACGGTGAAAGCCGTACGGTTGACGTACATATAAGAACTTTGCGTCAAAAATTAGGGAATGCGGGCGATATAATAGAAACAGTAAGAGGAGTTGGCTATAAAATAGCCGGTGAAAACAGTTGAAAAGTTTAAGTGGAAAAATTTTACGTTATACGGTTCTGATATCTGCGACCATGTCGGTTATTGCTGTAGGTGTGTTGTTTGTCGTAATTTATGATTTTTACAATAGCCGTTATTTAGCAGATGAATCGATTCTGTTTAAGGATGTTTTGATAGCGGTTATTATCGTTCTTTTGATTCAAACTGCCATTTGTGCATTTTTGGCATATAGGTCGTCGCAATCAATAATAAAACCTATAAACAATCTTAATTTGGAGGAGCCAAAAAGTACTCCGATATACCGTGAGTTATCACCATTGGTTGAACGTATTGAAGCACAAAACCATCAAATTGCAAAACAATTGACTGATATGAGAACTGAACATGAAAACCAGGATGCTATGCGTAGGGACTTTACGGCTAATGTGTCACACGAACTTAAAACTCCTTTAACATCAATAAGGGGATATGCCGAGCTTATCAAAACCGGTATTGCAAAGGATGAGGATATTAAAAATTTTGCCGGCAAGATTTATGAAGAGTCACAACGGCTCGCAGTTTTGGTGGGTGATATTATAAAATTATCCCAATTTGACGATAAGGATATCAACGTTAATTTTGAGCAAATAGACCTTTATCAAGTTTGTGAAGCCGTTTTGTCGCATTTGGAAATAGTGGCAAAAGAAAAGAATGTTACACTGGAACTTAAAGGTGACCATATTAATATAACTTCCGCCGAATTGATTGTTCAGGAATTGATTTTTAATATTTGTGATAATGCTGTTAAGTATAACCGTGAGGGCGGTAAGGTTTTAGTTAATATAAGTCAGTGTGTTGACGGAGTTGAAGTTGCAGTTACTGATACAGGAATAGGAATACCGAAAGAGGATATTGAGCATATTTTTGAACGCTTTTTTAGAGTTGATAAAAGTCATTCTAAAGAAATAGGTGGTACTGGTTTAGGACTTTCAATTGTAAAACACGGAGCAAAATTTTTAGGAGCCTCAGTTTCTGTTGAAAGTGAATTAGGAGTCGGTACTACGGTCAGAATTGTTTTTTAAATATTAAGAAAATTATAGGAGAAGTTAAAATGGCAAAGAGAATTGCATTAATCGCACACGATAATATGAAACAGAAAATGATTGATTGGTGTCAGGAAAATAAAAGTATTTTGGCAAAGCATTTTTTGTGCGGTACCGGTACAACATCAAAAAGAATTACCGAAGCTACCGACCTGCCCGTTAAAGCATATTTAAGCGGTCCTTTGGGTGGCGACCAGCAAATCGGAGGTATGGTTGCCGTGGGTGAAATTGATATAATAATTTTCTTTTCGGACCCGCTTACAGCTATGCCACACGACCCCGACGTT
Source organism: Acutalibacteraceae bacterium (assembly GCA_045656125.1). Classification (GTDB taxonomy): domain Bacteria; phylum Bacillota; class Clostridia; order Oscillospirales; family Acutalibacteraceae; genus UMGS172. The sequence goes on along the minus strand of JAZOQN010000086.1, from coordinate 31 downwards.
AAGGCGTTGCTTCGTATTGCACAGGTTTATG
>JAZOQN010000085.1:0-8469 GCA_045656125.1 Acutalibacteraceae bacterium | reverse complement strand
CCGATTTTTTTTGTGTCTTCGTTAAGGTTTTCGTTTAAAAGCTTATAATCTTTAAAATCGGTACTGCTTAAGATTTCTTTAGCCTCATTGTAATCCTCGGCATAAATAATGCGAAGGTCGGAAAGATAAACTTCCTCTGTCGCTGCAAAGACCGGAATACTTGATGTCAGAAAGAGGCTGACAATCAGTACAAGAGACAATACTTTTCTAAATGTTTTTGTCATAGTAAACTCCTCGTTTAAAATTATGCTTTTTGTTCGTTAGGTTTAGTTTTTCTCTTCTTGAGAAGCGCCTGTGTGCCGAGGGTACCGCCGACACCAACGAGTGCGCCGACTCCGCCGAACAGCATCCAAAGGCCGCCCGAGAAGATGGAACCAACTACATTCGGTACGTCAGCAATGGCAGATTTATCATTCTTAGACTGCTTAACCGAGAGGTAGATGCTGGGAGATTTATCGCTGAAGTTATACTTGTTGAGATCGTAACAAATCTCCTCACCAAAACGGTGAACGGGAGTGTAGCCGTCCTTAGGCTTGTTGTTGCTTGTGCTGACGGTAAATTCATCGGCAAGAATGGGCTTGCCTGCTTCGTAACTCTTGGTATAGTAAAGAGCGTTCCAACGCTGTGCTTCAAAGGCATTGAGGTCACCTGCGGCGTAAACGCCTTTTTCCCTTGGTTCCGCCTCATAAACCACATCATACTTGATATAATTGTCACCATTATCAGTATTAATAATATCAACCATAGCAGTTGGAATATCTTCGTAATCAGGATTGTAATAGTTATACACCGTTAAGCCAATACTTAATGCAGTATAAAAAATCAATGCGCCGCCGACAATGTATATTGCTATAGTGCTGCTACTTATTTGCCTTGCCGCTTCTGCAGTTACTCTTTCGGCAGTCTCTTTACCGGTTTGTGTGTAGTAGGCTGTATCATTAACCTTTTTAATCATTTTTCTCATGCCCCTCATTTCCACTTTGCCAAGGGTGAGGGTTTTTTCACGAAGAGCATCGGTAACTGCATAATATTTATCGGCAAAACGTGGAATCTCGCTCCCGGTAATCGATTTTACTGTTATGTTGCTGTTCGCTATAATACCATCGAGAAATCCTTCATAATTAGTAAAGGTAAAAGAATGTTTGCCAACGGTCGCATGTAAAACCGCATCTCCGCTGGTAAGACTTTGTTTACCGACTATATCGACCAAATTGGCAGAACGAATACGCGCTACCAATTCGGCAACTCTCGTTTTAATGACCGTTGCGTTATATGCAGCATATTCTTTAGATTGACGAAGAACTGCCCAGCGTATCAATCCCGCGCCAATTATACTTGCGGATACATTCATGGTGGTTAATAAGATTTGCCCAATCCCAAAAAACTCTTCAAAATAATCCGATTCAGTATAAGCGTCTGCACGATATGCTTCATTGGTAAAAGCTAATGTACCGTTATAAATACCACGGTCAACACCGCTGTACACGTTAAACGGATTTTCACCATACGTGGCTTCCATATTATCGAGTTCTTCGGTAATTATCTCTTCGGGATAATCAGTCATACTGTAACGAACAACGTCGTAGTATTGCGCCAACTCAGTCAAGGCTTGCTGACCTTCGTTAAGTGCTGCCACAAGAGGATAAATGTTAGAATATTCCTTGTTTTCCTCGTATTCCATACAGAATTGATACAGCGATTTACCGTCAAGGTAATTCACACCTCGCAACATTTCCGCAATCGCTTTATATTCCATATACTTGATTTCTAAATCGGTATCCTCTTCATCTGCGTAATTCAGCTGTGGTTCGTATGTTAGAAGTTCCTTGAACATATCACGAAAAACCTTGATGGTCGGAGCAATTAAGATAGCAAGCTTTTCATAGTCTTCATCGTCAAAAAACGTCGGATCGGCATTCATCTTTGCCGCCGCTTCTTCAACCTTATCGAGATAAGTTTTACCGTCTTCGTTATAAGAAACGCCCATAGCCAATAAAGAGCGAATGTTTTTAATTGCGTAACGATTGCCTTGCATAAACATGGTTGCAAGTTCTCGCTCACTAATACCATTATAAAAAATGTCTCCTAAACATTCACCCTCGAATGATGGAATTTCTTTCTCAGGTATATTCTCGCTTACAACGTTGTAGAAATTAAGCTGACGATATGCCGATACTGCAAGGAAATGATCTGCGTCATAGGCCAAGGTGAAATATTCAATCGCTTTGAGGTAGGTTTTTCCAAACGCTACGTATTCCTCATAGCTTTCCTTGATCATTTTTTCATAATTACCCTCGTTATACCCGCCGTTCATTTGCATAACGGATATATCGGTAATAGCTTCTTCAATATCGGTAGTGGTCTTGTAAGCAAGCCATACACCGATTTCTTTCGTGCCTTCGTTAAGGTTTTCGTTTAAAAGCTTATAATCCTCAAACTCAGTATCACTCAAAATTTCTTTTGCCTCATTAAACGTATCCGCGTAAACCAATCGAAGCTCACACAGATATTCCTCACCCGTTGCGGCAAAGGCCGAAACGGATGAGGTTAAAATTAAACTTATAGCAAGGACAAAAGATAATATGCGTTTAAACGTTTTATTCACCGCATATTCTCCTTTTAAAATTAAAATTTACGATTCTTCAGTTGTGGCGGGTTTGGACTTCTTTTTCTTTAAAAGCGCCTGTGTGCCAAGCGTACCGCCGACACCAAAGAGTGCGCCGGCTCCACCCACCAACATCAAAAGGCCATTTGCGAAAATCGAACCTACTACATTAGGAACATCGGCAACAGCCGCCTTATCATTCTTAGATTGCTTAACAGACAGATAAATGCTGGGAGATTTGTTGCTAAAGTTATACTTATTCAAATCGTAGCATATTACTTCACCAAAACGATGAACGGGTGTATAGCCATCTTTTGCTCTATTATTATTTGTGCTTAATACAAATTCGTCTGCCAAAAGTGGCTTGCCTGCCTCATAACTCTTGGTATAGTAAAGAGCGTTCCAACGTTCTGCCTCGAAAGCATTGAGATCACCTGCAGAATAGGTTTTCTTACCGTTGAGTTCTGCTTCTAAAACAGCCTCGTACTTAATATAACGATCACCGTATTGAGTCTCACGCATATCCACCAAAGAAATTGGAATGTCGGAATAATCGGGGTGATAATAGCTATAAGCTGTATAACCCAACATAAATGCAGAATATAAAAGTAATGCACCGCCAACAAGATAGAGTACCGTTGAGGTAGCCATATGTGTTTGGGGTAATTGTGCTAACTGATCAGATTTCATCTGGTCGTATGTATTTCCCAATTCTTTTTTTGTTTTATTTACGTGGAAAATAACTTCTTGAAATTGTTGAAATTCATCTGGATTTACTTTATTAAATATAGTGTTAGATGAACTTTCCGCAAGTTTGAACTTTTTATAAAATGTCAAACCGGCTGTGCTTTCGTTTAAATATTTGCTTGCGAAGCTATCCATCAAATTTTCATAGCTTACCGATGAATTCGAAAATGTTTTGGCAGCCAAAGCATTCCATGTTTCGGTAGATTTAACTTGGTAAAGTTCGGCTGCTTTTTTGAGAGCTTCATTTTTAGCGGTGATAGCGGCAACACCTTCTGCTTTTTTCCGCATAGCGCCCCAGAACATAAAACCAATACCACCAACACCAGAAGCAATGCTGGTACCTGTCAAAATAGTACTCTTCAAACCGCCAAAATAAGCATCCGCAAGCGTGTTAGAATCAGTATAAGCATCCTCACGAGATGCTGCGGTTGTTAGGGCAAAAGTGCCTTTGAACACAGTACGGTCAACACCTTCATACACATTGAAGGGATTTTCACCATATTCTTCTTCTAACTTTTCAACTTCTTCTTCCAAAAATTCTTCTGGATAATCAGTCATACTATAACGAATAGCCTCGTAATAGTTTGAAAGCTTAGTCATTACTTCTTGACCTTCGTTAAGAGCTGCTACTAACGGATACAGCGTAGAATAATCATTTTTATCCTCAGTATAGTTCAAGCAAAAGTCATAGAGAGTTTCACCATCTAAATAAGTTACATTACGTGTCATATTGGCAATCGCCTGGTTTTCGGAATACTTGAGCTCACCCTCTGTAACTTCTTCATCATCAAAGTTAAGTTCACCCTCATAAGCACCCAATTCTTTAAGCATATCCTTAATGGTCTTAATGGTAGGTGAAATTAATGCCGCCATGGAATCGTAATATTCAACATCATCCACATAGGATGCAGGGTCGCCGTCCATCTCCTCAGCCATTTCACCTACTTTGTCAAGATATTTAGAGCCATCTTCGTTGTAAGATACACCCATAGCAAGCAGTTCGCGAACATTACTCAAAACGTAAGTGTTACCTTCCATGAACATCTCGGCAAGTTTTTTACTATCGATACCCTCATAGAAAATATCGCCCAGTAGTTCTCCTTCAAAAGAAGGAATATCCTTTTCTGGCAAACCTATAGTCTTAACCGTGTAAAAATTGAGTTGCCGATATGCCATCTCGGCAAGAAAATCACCTGAATCATAGGCCTCAACAAAATAATCGATCACCTTTGCGTATTCATTACACATTTTCTCGTATTCTGCTTTACTTGCCTTAAGCATTTCCTGATAGTTACCAGATTGATAACCTCCATCCATTTGCATAACGGCAAGGTCGGTAATGGCATCTTCAATATCGGTTGTAGTCTTATAGGCAAGCCATACACCGGTTTCCTTTGTGCCTTCGTTCAAGTTTTCGTTTAAAAGTTTATAAGTCTTAAACTCAGTAGTGCTTAAAATTTCTTTTGCCTCACTGTAATCATCAGCGTATATAATGCGCAGGTCACTAAGATAAACTTCCTCTGTTGCAGCAAACGCCGAAATGCTTGATGTTAAAATAATACTAATAATCAACACAACAGATAAAACACTTCTAAAAAACTTATTCATCATCATTGTCTCCTTTGTTGCCTTTTTTCTTTTTTTGCAAGTATATAACGATGGCTGCTAAAACAGCAAGACCAAAGAAGGAACAAACAATCACAAGTGAACCGTCTCCGAATAAAGAGGCAACTAATTTACTGTCATCTGGTTCTACCTTATCATCGGGTTCTTCTTTTTTCAAAGCGGGAATCACAACGGTCTCTTCACTTAGTTTTTCGCCGCATTCCGTGCAGTAGATAACCTTTTTGTAAGAACCTTCTGTTTTTTCGGTAGGCTCGACTCGATTTTCCTCCACAGGCTTGCCCGCAGTGTGATCTTCGATTTTCAAACCGCAGTAGTCGCAGTTGTGGTCTTTATCCTTGCCGTCCTTATGATTGTCGGGGTCAAGAGGCAGGTAAAGCACCGTGTTGCGCAGCTCGTTTTCGCACTCTACGCAATAGACTACCAAATGATAGGAGCCCTGCTTTTTGCAGAAAGAGGGTTCTTCGTCCTCTCTTTGAACCTCGCCCTCCACGTGAGCAGTAACGTTTTTCGCTCCGCACACGTCACACTTGTGGTTACCGTCGCCCTCTTTATCGGTGTGGTCGCCGGTAGCGGGATAAACCTTCTCCACAACTTCGCCTTCAGCGCCGCACAAGCTACATTCATAGTACCCTGTAAGAGCACCGTCTTCGCCGCAGGTAGCAGGCACGTCCGTTGTCTTTTTCAGTATTGAAAAGTCGTGACCGGCCGTGGTTTCACGGTTCATAATCAAATAGAGATATTCCCCGCCGGCGCGCTTGTTCAGATCAATGTTCTCATTGGTAATCTCTTTGCCTTCGGCAAGCTTCACGGTAACCTCTTCTACACCGCACTTGAGGTAGGAAACGGTTTTTCCTTCAACACGTAAACCTTTGATGGGATTTCCTGTGTCTTCAGAATCGGAAGAGTAGAGATAGAGCCATTTACCACCTGCATTACTGTTGAGGTCCACTTCGGATGCCAAGGTGTATTTGACACTTTTTCCGTTGACGTTCAGTCGCTTATTGGTTTCGGGCTCATCACCCTCAAAGACTACTAAATCTTTCAGCGCTTCTTTTACATTATCCGTTCGCTTATAGCCAAGATAAACAAAGTCGCCGCCTGCTTCGAGATTCAAATCGCAATCTATAAAGCCGTCAACGCCGTACTGTACCATATCGGCAAGTGCCGCGTGTCTTGTGTCACCCACTGCAACGAAAACCTCGCTGATATAGGGGTTTTCTGTTTCAAGTGTGGTGTCTTTATAATGATTAGTGTGAATATAGAACGGGGTCAAGTTTTCCTTGGCAGGATCGAAACACTTGCCGATGTCGGTCATCCACCAACATAACTCGTCAACATAAATCGAGTATCTCTCATCTCCTCTTTCCATATAATCCGCTCTTGCCAATTCTTCTTGTTTCTTGGCCTCGGCGCTGATATCGGTAAAAGGATCTTTCACGTTTGCCGAAGCCACAGTCAGCCAACCGTTCTTGATGGGGTTGCTGTCGATTGTAATATCGTAAATCGGCTCGTTATCCACAGAGGTGGAATAATAGAGATACATTCTCGGAAGCAACGTGTCTTGCTGATTGTCTGTGCCGATTAGGTTAATCGCACGAGGAAGCGAAGAAACGTCATCAGCCGCTTCGGCTACCAAATCATAGTTATTGCCGTCCACCGAGATACTGGCCGCAGGTTCGTTCAAGGACAGAATTTCGGTCTTGATCGCAATGCCGCGAATCGCCTTTTTGATTTTATTGGTGTAGCTGTAACCGATATATACCTTGTTTTTGTTGTCTTTAAAATAGTCTTCGCCCGTCACCATAATCGGCGTATCGAGAATGACGTGAGCGCCCATCGCTGTGAGTCGCTCTTTTACCTCGTTATCGGTAATCGTATCGCAGGTGCTGCCCTTTGCTAAAGTACCTGCGGCAATCTTTTCTTGCAAAATGGTGTTTTTATCCATTACATAGAGACCGCCGATATACTGTCCGTCGAGCTTTACGTTCTTATACTCGTCTCTGCTGAAGGTTTTATCTTTGCCCCATTTCGGCTCTTCGAAGGTGCCTTCAAAATCGGTGTCTATACCTGTAAACATAAGGTAAACGTACTCACCGCCACCCTTTCGGTTCAGGTCGGAATAGGAGTTAGTATCCCAACGCTTTACACAAGAGGTCTGGGTCTTCATCTGCTGTCCGTTGTCCCAAGTCACGTTGTTAGTGCCTGTAACTACGTCATAGCCTGCCGATAGCTCGGTGATGGGCTTGCCTGCGGAAGTGTTCTTCGTGGCGTAAAGATAAATATAGTCGCCGCCCGCGCCCTTGTTAAGGTCGAGGTCCTTCACAAGATTATAGGTAATACTGTTGTCGTCGGTAAGCGTTTTCGGATGACTCTTTTCGTGATAAGCCCAAATATCACGGATAGCATTATTCGGGTCGGCTGTGTAGCTGTAACCCATAAGTATGACGTCGCCGCCCGCTCTTTCGTTCAGGTTAACGTTAATACATGCTTCGGCGCCCTTATCAAACAGCTCTTCATACAACTTTGCCCAAGTTACATTGTAGAAATCAGCATAAGAATCTGAAGTCAGATAAATTTCTTCAACGTAGGGCTTTTGCTTGCGAAGGTCGTCGCCTTTTCTTTTGATATGAAGGTAGAAATATCCGTTTTCCTGAATTTCTCCCTGATAGCCACGTGAAAAGCTAAAGAAATCAACCAGTTCTTCATACATATTCTGTGCATCATCCATAGGATGAGCATTCATCTGCGCACTCAAATACTCGAGCACCTCGCTCCACAAAGAGCGGCCGTCTTTGGTACGGACGGTTTCGTAACCCTCAAAGAAAGGCGTCGTTGAAATGTCAAAATCAACGATAGGTTTTCCTGCCTTACTGCTGGTTGTACCGTAGAGGTAGATACCGGGTTTCGGTGCCTCATCATATGCTGCGAGATTGTACGGAATCTCACAAACGACGGTATATTTGATGTTGCCACGATATAATTCCTTAGGCGGCTCATCGGTAGAAAACTTGTTGAAATAAAGGAAAACATCTGTAAGAGCTTGAGGCGAATTCGTGGCTCCGTCCGTTCGGTTATAGCCAAACTTAAGTGCGCTAAACTCAAAGCCCCAAGCTTTTATATCGATCTTCTCGGAACAGAAGTTGGTGGCACCCATGTTTGCAAGCTGAGAAATCATCATAGACTCGGTAATATCGGTCATATTGATGCCTTTTTCATATCCGCCGTTTGCTCTAAACAATGTAAGCGCGTCGGTTACAAAAACATTAGAAACATAAGGCTTTTGCTCGGTGGTTTTCGAAATATAAAATTCGAATTTACGATTACCTTTGTCGAGCATAATTTGCGCCACGTCTTTTGAGTTAGACAAAACATTGCTCACAGCCGTAAAGTTGCTCGGGATAGTGGGATAGTCGTAATGATACCCACTCTTTTGGAAAGGAGCCGCACAAATAATATCCGACAACTTAAGAGGTTGCACCTTGGACATGCTG
>JAZOQN010000084.1:0-12789 GCA_045656125.1 Acutalibacteraceae bacterium | reverse complement strand
GCTTTTGTTCTGTTGATGAGTTGTTTGACGAACTGTTAGTTGAAGAAATATTTGTTGAAGTATTGCTTGATGATTGATTGGGTTTAGATGATACAGTGCTGCTTGGTACGCTTGGTTGAGCAGAGGTCTGCTGAGATGAGTTGCTACCGGAAGAAGTGCTTGAAGTTGAAGGTACAGATGTTGCTGTACTTGAAGACTTTGCAGAAGATGTAGATGTAACTGTTGTCGTGGTATTATTGCTCGAAGAACCTGAACTTGCGACAGATGAGCTGGGCTTTGAAGGTGTAGGTTCAGGGTTAGAGGGGATTGTAGGTAAGATGATTTCAGGAGTGTGACCTAAAAAGTCATTATCTTCTTCATCTTCACTTGAAGAAACGTTTTCAGAACTTGTGATGTTTTCGGAACTTGAGTTAACCGATGAATCAACGCTTGAAGTATTGTTGTTTATACTGTAATCAGGTGTTGCCAAAACAGTGATTGATGAAAGTATAGCAATTGTTATGTATCGCTCGTTGTCAGTTACAGCAACAAAAATTAACAGCTTTTCGTTTCCGTAAAACGTTTGACCTGTGGGATTGTCAGAAAGTTCGTCTATCTTATAAAGATAATTAATATAATCATCTGTGGTATTAAATGTGGTTTGTTCATAATCAAACCCAAAGGCTTTGGAATGAGTAAACGATGATAAAGTTCTCCATTCAGACTTATAGTGTCCATCAATAGTGGTAATATCTGCATTGGAGATTTCTGACTTTAAATTTTCTAAAATACCACCGGGGTTAGCACTGCCGTAAATCACCGTGTTTTTACCGAAGACAGTAATATCACTATTTGTAATGCTGAATAACATTCCTCGGCGGTCTGGCGAACCATCGGGCAGGGAATTGAGGTAGATATATGTATTATCAAGATTATTTACAGTAATGACAGGGTGGTTAACATTAGTTGAATTTATAGTAAGCCACGTAAAAACACGGCTATCTTTTTCTTTAATTTTATTAAATGCAACCGAGGGGTTTTCGCTGTATTGAGAAAACAAGTTTTGTGTATAACTATAGTAATCTGTTAACGCTGAGTTGACAGGCTTATTTTTACTGAATTGCCAAATAGCTATACCGGAGCTTAATACAACGAGTAAAGACAAAACGTAGCAAACAGCCCTAATAATACTATTTTTTTTATGACGGTTGGGTTGTTTCTGACTATCCTCAAAGTCGAAAAAATCGTCATCGTCTAAAAATATTTTTTCTGTAATTTCTGTTGTCAACTCGTCTATGTGTTTGTCAACTTCAATATCAGTTTCATTCGTTTTTTCGTCCGATATTGTGGTTGCATTTTCGTTGATAATAATATCATCAGAAGAAATATCATCTTGTTCATTGGGATTTTCTTTTTCCGATGTAAACTCTGATAAATTGATTTCTTCGCATTCGTTTTCATTCTCGGTCGAATCTTGAGTGTTGGTTTCAGGCTCTGTCTCAACCTTTTTTGAAAAAACAACACCTTTACCGTAGTAGTTGTGATGCTCGGTAATATAATCTACCAAAAAGTCTTTAACGATATTGAGTATTATTTTTTTATTGTCAGCAAAACTAATGATTGTTTGCGGACCGCACTCAATTAAAAATCCACCGAAAAGTTGATTTTTAGAGCATAAAGGAATTGCATCCTCAGGAATAGAATAATTGTGCTCAGTAATTATTCCTTTGCTGTGATAATCGGGAACCGAACTTTTTTTGCCGATAGCTCGAGCAATAAAGGAGGAAAGGTTGTCCTCATTGTAACCGCCGACGGTTATAATAATTTCACTGCGGGAAACAGCACGCTTCAATTGAGTTAAAAAGCTCTTTTTATCATTGCAAGAGGAGGAAAGCAGTCGCATAGGATAACTGCCGTGAAGCCCGAACTCGAGCGACACATCGGCAGAGGATTTATAATATAAAATTTCAATTTTTACATCCTTCGCCATTCATATACCTCCTTTTAGTTTAATTTGTTATTTTGAAGTTGTTGTTTCAGTGTTAGAAGTCGAACTGTCTGATGAAGTGATTTGCGGTATTGGACGTTTTTTCTTTTCGTAATACTCTTTAGGATAAAGAACATTAGAATTTACAGAAGCGTTGTTTACGTCAACGTTCGGGTCTTCTCCTTCACGTACTAATCGTCCTAATATAACGAAACGTGCATTTGTAAAATCATAACAGCAGGTTGAAAGCGTTATAATTTCATCATCAGAATTAATATCAACAGGTATGTTATAAAGACTGCGTTCCTGACTGTGCTTTATCCATTGCATAAAGTCAGTATCGTTTGTAAACGCGGTGCGGTATGCGGTGTATGTGTATCCGAATGTTTTATCTTCATTGTCATTTACAATCATGATAGCAAATATCTTATAACTGCGTTTTTCGTAAAGTGAGTCAAATGAAATAATCGGATTTTTACGGTAATAGTTAATATCGCGGTATTCATCTAAAGTACCGAACATTGCACCGTAACGCATATTATGACCGTAAATAATTTGATTGCGTGATAGTGACATAGGATTAATATCGCAACGGTAATCAAGGAACAATGCACCGTAAGTGTTTGACTTTTTATCCATATCATGTTTAACATAGTATTCGTTGTTATCGGTCTGGTAAACAGGATTATCAACTTCTGTACCGGCAATATTAATCCAACCGACAACATCAGGGTTTTGTGACTTTAAAAGGTCAAATTTAGAAAACTGATTATCTTCATTTTTGGAGTAATCGTCCTTGTTTAATTCATAGTTGTTGCGGATGTTTAAAATCTTTGCATCTTGCTGGCCTAAATCAATAAAATACACAGCAAGGTAGACCGATGAGGCGATTATAGCAATGACACAGATAATAGAAATAATTTTTATTATCTGTGTTTTCTTATTGTCGCTTTTGGAAGGAATAATTTTAACAAAGAAATTTTTGATTTTATCAAATTTTTTGTTTGTAGAAATAGTAATGTCTTCTTTAATGTTTTTTTCAATAGGAGTTTCTTCAACAGAAACCTCCTCAACCAATTTTTTCTCGGCGGGTTCAGATGATTCACTTATATCGTTCTTATCAAAAAAGTTAGTAGTTTCAGTTTCATTTTTTGTTTTGCTGTAAAGTAATAACTCTTCATCGGGAACATATCTGATTTTTTTCTTTTTGTTAAACATAAAAATCTCCTTAGTTACTTGTTGCGTATTGATTATATTAGTTGTTCTTTATCATATTAAGTGCAAATTGCTCTGGAATGATTGGTTTTAAGTTTTGACCTTGGCAATATTCGGGCATTGTTTCAGGTAAGTATTCCAAATATCGTCTTACCAAGTCCAATGCAGTAGTTACTGCACAGTTTCTTACTTTTTCTCGGTCGTTTTCTGCTTTGCCAACCATAAGTTTTTCAACCCAAGTATGAGATTTATCCGAAAGTGCAATGAAAACCAATCCTGCGGGTTTATTTTCACTTTGACCGGGACCTGCAACGCCGGTAACTGATAAGCCTAAGTCAGCATTAGCGTATTTTAAAATTCCCTGGGACATCTCGATTGCGGTTTCGGCACTGACGGCACCGAACTGTTTTAATGTTTCTGATTTAACACCTAAAAGCTTTTGCTTCATTTCATTTGAGTAAGTTGAAGCACCGAAATCGAACACTTCGCTTGCTCCTGAAACAGAAGTGATAGCGGCAGAAATTTTACCGGCCGTGCAGGATTCTGCGGTGGCTAATTTTAAGCCTTTTTCCTTAAGTTTTTTTACAACGGCGTTTTCAAGAGTGCCAATATCAACGCCGACAATGTTTTTACCTAAAATACCATTAAGTTTGGAAACGGTTTTGTCGCATTTTAGGGCTGCAGCCTGTTCATTTTCTGCGGCAGCAGTAACCCTTAAATTAACTAATGCAGGTTTACAGTAGGGAGAAACAGTAGGGTCGGTTTGCTCTAAAAACCTCGGAATAATTGAGGTTAGCATAGACTCACCGATACCTGCAACCAAAACATTTCTCGAAACAAGCGTTTTATTGCTCATTTTCTCTAAATACGGTTTAGCAAAACGTTCATACATTTGTTTCATTTCGTATGGTACGCCAGGCATTAATATTACGTGAGAGCCGTTTTCGGCTTCCATAGCACAACCGGGTGCAGTGCCGTTAACATTAGGAAAAATAGTGCAACGTTCTTTCGGAAATAATGCCTGCTTAACGTTGGCTTCAGGCATTACTCGACCTGTTTTTTTGTAAAACTCCTTAATAGAATTCAAACTTTCTTCGTCAAGAGATAAATCTAAATTCAAAGCACAAGCTGCGGCTTCTTTTGAAAGGTCGTCGGGTGTTGGGCCTAAACCACCGGTTATTATCACAATATCACTGCGGTTTACAGCAGTTTTAACGGTATCAACTGCACGTTCGAAATTATCACCGACGGTAGATTGATAAAATACATCAAACCCTAACGATGCCATTTCGCACGATAAATACTGTGCATTTGTGTTAAGTATGTTACCGAGCAATAACTCGGTACCTATTGAAATAAGTTCAACTGTCATATATTTTCGCCTTAATCTATCATCATAAAGGTTGTACCTGCAATGGCACGTTCAACAAGACCATCAATATCCAAGACACTCTCGGCCTCAATGCACTTTTGCAATTCGGGACGTGTTTTGGGATGTTTGGGTGTAAATACGGTACAGCAGTCCTCAAACGGCTCGATTGAAATATCGAAGGTGTCAATCTTGCGGGAAATATCAACGATTTCGTCCTTATCCATACCGATTAACGGACGTAAAACCGGCATAGTTACAACCGAGTTTGTAACATTCAAAGCAGGTAAGGTCTGGCTTGCAACCTGACCGACACTTTCACCAGTAATTAAAGCACCGCAATGCTCTTTAATTGCAACTTTTTCGGCAATTCGCATCATAAAGCGACGCATAATAAGTGTAAAATATTCTTCCTTGCAGTTTTCGGCAATTTGTTCCTGAATTTCTGTAAACGGAACAGTGTGAAGTCCGATAGGACCGCTAAATTGAGCAACCTTTGAAAGCAAACGGTGTACCTTTTGCTCAGCTCTGGCACTGGTATAGGGTGGACTCGCAAAGTGAACTGCCGCAAGTTGAATACCGCGTTTTGCCATCATCCAAGCGGCAACCGGACTGTCAATTCCGCCTGAAATAAGAATTTCGGCTCGACCTCCGGTACTGACCGGCATACCGCCTGCACCTTTAATCTGTCCGCAACGGATATAAGCATATTTATCACGGATTTCAACAACAACTATTGCATCAGGGTTGTGAACATCGACCGATAAGTGATGGTATTTTTCAAGTAAAGCACCGCCGAAAGTTGCACTGATTTCAGGTGAGCCTAACGGGAACTTTTTGTCCGAACGTTTTGACTCAACTTTGAACGTTTTAACATTTTTCAATGCATCGGCTAAATAGGGCACACCTAAAGCAATAATATCGTCCATATTTTTAGGAACGGCTGCTGCACGGGAAAATGCTGCAATACCGAACACCTTTTCGGTAGCTTTCAAAGCAGACTTGAAATCAAAATCATCGCTCAAAGGCTCAACCATAATGGTAGACTGTGACTTTTTGATTTCACAAGGTCCACATTTTTTAATGCGGTATTTTAAGTTTTTAACCAAAACATCTTCAAATGTTGAACGGTTTAAGCCTTTTAATGCTAACTCACCGTTTTTAATAAGTATAATTTCTTTCATCTTAATGTCCTTTTTTGCGAAGTGTATTTTGTGCTGACCTTAATGCGTTGCACAGTAAGTTAATATCATCCTTGGTATTAAACCTTGAAAAACTGATTCTCAAAGCAGAATCTGTACGGTCAGAGTCAAGTCCCATTTCATTTAAAACGTGACTGCCTTTGCCTTTAGAACAAGCACTTCCGCTTGAAACATAAATTTCTTTTGTTTCTAAAAAATGTAACAGTGTTTCGGAGCGTAAGCCTTTTACCGAAATATTAATTACAAAGGGAAGTGAGTTTTCTTTAGGAGAATTGATTAAAATTCCGTCAATTGCCGATAATTCAGTATAAGCATAAGTATGAAGCTCTTTAACTTTGTTAAAAGTTGAGTTGACGGTTAACTCATCAATTGCACCGCCCAAAGCGGCAATCAACGGCACTGATTCAGTTCCTGAACGCAAGCCTTTTTCCTGACCACCGCCGTGAATAATAGGCTTTATAGCAAGGTTTTTCTTTTTATATAAAATACCGATACCTTTTGGCCCGTGTATTTTGTGACCGCTTGCCGTTAGTAAATCGACTCCAAGTTCGGTTACATCAATCGGCATTTTCCCAAAAGCCTGCACACAGTCAGTATGCATAAGGGCAATGGATTTTTTTGATTTTAAGCCTTCTGCAATGTCGCTTACGGGGAAGATACAACCGGTTTCATTGTTAACTAACATAACTGATACCAAAACAGTCTTTTCGTCAACAGCTGACAGTACCTTTTCAGCACTTAAATTACCGTCCGGTTCGGGTTTAATATATGTAACCTCAAAACCCTGTTCAGATAAATACTTGCAGGTATTCAAAACAGAAGGATGCTCAACCGATGTTGTGACTATTTTATTGCCACGGCGTTTCATTAAATTCACTGCACCGATAATACTTAAATTATTTGCTTCAGTACCGCTGCCGGTGAAATAAATTTCATCATCACGGGCGTTAATCATATCGGCTATTTTAACTCTTGTATCATTAATAAGATTTTCAGCATCCAACCCCAAACCGTAGAGAGAGGAAGGATTACCCCAAACCTCGTTTAAAGCATAATTTAAAGAGGAAATAGCTTTTTCACACGGCTTTGTTGTAGCACTGTTATCAAGATATATCATTATTACTCAACACTTCCCATTCATACACTATCATTATACTATATGTTGTATCTAAATACAATATATTTTTGTACGAAAACATGGGCTTTTTGTAAATAAATAATTAACATTTTTTGTGGAAAAATAATCTAAAAAAGGAAGATGAAAATAATGAAAATAACAAAAAGAACGTTTATTAGATTGATAAGTTATGTTTCTGCAACCGTTGTAGCGATTTTTGGGTTTATGATTGTAATTCATAAAAATGCAGAACGTCATAATATGCAAATGAGCCATATTTATAGTATGCATCTCGATGAACTTGACGGCAGTTTATACAATATCAGTGTTGCATTGCAGAAAAGCCTTTATGCTACTACGGCAACACAGTTGAGTGAACTAGCAGTTGAACTTTGTACCGAGACTACTGTTGCTAAAAATTCATTGTCACAGTTGCCGTATTCGGGTGCGGAATTGGAAAAGGTGAATAAGTTTTTGGCTCAGACTGGGGATTATACGCTTTATCTTTCCAAAAAGGTAATTAACGGTGAGGATTTAGATGATGACGAGCGTGAAAATCTTCACGCTTTGTCAAAAACTGCACAACAGGTTTCTGGAACAATAAGTCAGGTGAGAACTGAATATGACCGTGAGGGCGTGTGGGATAAGGATTTAGCAGCAGGTATCGGTAGTGCGGTTGAGGATGGTTTTGGAAGTAATTTGACCGAGTTAGAAGAATTACTGACTGATTATCCGACCTTACAGTATGACGGCCCGTTTTCCGACCATATGTTAGACGGTGAAATGGAAATGTTGAAGAACAGTGAAACCGTTTCAAGTGAAGAAGCTCTAATACGTGGCGGTGAAATATTAGGAATTGACGTTTCATCATTTAAAGCAGAGTCAGATACTAAGGGTAAAGTTCCGTGCTATAATTTTACTGACGGTAAGTTGACGTTTTCTGTGACTAAACAAGGCGGATTTGTTATTTATATGAGAAAACACCGCGAAATAAAAGAGCAGACTTTAACTTATGACGAGGCGGTACAAAAGGCAGAGGAATACATTAAGAATGTAAAAAACACAAACTTTGTGAAAACTTATTATTTTGCAGATGAGGGTATTTGTACTGTGAATTTCGCTCATAAAGAGGGTGCAACAGTTTGCTATCCCGATTTAATAAAGGTTGGAGTTGCATTGGATACGGGTGAAATTGTGCTGGTTGAGGCTGGGGGATACCTTGCAAATCACACTAAACGTACAATCATAACACCAAAGTTTTCAATAGATGAGGCAAGAGAAAAGCTGTCGCCGGCACTTAAAATCAATTCTGTAAAAAGATGTATAATTCCAACATCAGGGAAAACGGAAAAGCACTGCTACGAGTTTGATTGTATTGGCGTGGATAATGAGGAAATTTTGGTATATGTAAATGTTGAAAATTTAGAGGAAGAACGTATACTTTTGGTACTAAAAACCGATGGCGGAACATTAACAAAATAACGATAAATTTAATGGAAAAATAATGCTTGACTTTTAAGGGTATTTGTGGTAAAGTATACGAGCCGCATATTGTGGGTTGAAGTGGAATTTTCCCACCTGACAGTAGCGAGACTTGAATTAAGGCAGGTGCCAATATTATGTACGCAATCATCGAAACCGGCGGCAAGCAGTACCGTGTAACAAGCGGCGACGTTATTTTTGTCGAGAAGCTTACTGCAGCCGAAGAGGAAACTGTAGTATTCGATAAGGTTATTGCAGTTTGTGACGACAATGGAGAACTCAAGGTAGGTGCTCCTTACGTTGACGCTAAGGTTGAAGGTGTCGTTCTTAAGAACGGAAAGGGTAAGAAGATTACTGTCTTCATCTATAAGCCCAAAAAGGGTTCCGCTCGCAAGATGGGTCACAGACAGCCGTACACCAAGGTTCAGATTAACACAATCGGATAAGGTGTAAAAATGACCGAGATTAGGTTTTTTAAGGAAAACGGTTTAATTGTCGGCTTTGAAGTTTCGGGCCACAGTACCGTGTCTGCTAATGATATTGAAGGCAAGATTGTTTGCTCGGCAGTATCTTCGGCAGCGTACTTAACCGCCAATACTTTGTCTGAAATCGTAAAAGCTGAAATTCAAGCTGATGTTCACGACGGGTATATGGAAATTAAATTGAAATCTAAAATCTCTCAGTCGCAGGTAACATTAGAAGGATTTTATCTGCACGCAAGTGAACTTGCAAACCAATATCGAAATCACGTAAAAGTTTATTCGGAGGTGTAACTTATGTTAAAGTTAAACATTCAGCTTTTTGCTCACAAAAAAGGTGTCGGTTCTACTAAGAACGGCCGTGACAGTGAGTCTAAACGCCTCGGTGTAAAAAGAGCAGACGGTCAGTTTGTTCTTGCAGGCAACATCATTGTTCGCCAGAGAGGCACTCATATCCATGCCGGTGCAAATGTAGGCAAGGGCTCTGATGACACACTTTTCGCTCTTATTGACGGAAAGGTTAAGTTTGAGCGTTTAGGTCGTGACCGCAAGCAGGTCAGCATCTACGCAGTAGAGCAGTAATTATTTACATTTAAAACCCGGGGATTTTCCTCGGGTTTTTTATTTGTTATTTTATTTGATGGAGAAATTTATGTTTGTAGATATTGCAAATATTCATATAAAAGCCGGTGACGGCGGTAACGGTAAGGTTTCATTTCACCGTGAAAAATATGTTGCTGCAGGCGGACCCGACGGTGGTGACGGTGGTCGAGGCGGTAATGTCGTGTTTAAGGCAGATACCAACCTTTCCACCCTTGCCGATTTCAGATATAAGCGTAAGTATTTAGCTGAAAACGGTCAACCCGGCGGTGCTTCACGTTGTAACGGTAAATCTGCACCTGATTTGATTCTTTACGTGCCGAAAGGTACTTTGGTAAAGGATAAGGAATCGGGTAGAATTATTGCGGATATTTCGGATGATGAGCCGGTTATTGTTGCAAAAGGCGGTAACGGTGGTTGGGGTAACAGTCATTTTGCAACCTCAACTCGTCAAATACCCAAATTTGCAAAACCCGGTATTCCCGGTGAGGAACTTGATGTTACGCTTGAACTCAAATTGTTGGCTGACGTTGGTCTTATCGGCTTCCCGAATGTCGGAAAATCAACCTTTATTTCGGTTGTAAGTGAGGCTAAACCTAAAATTGCCAACTATCATTTTACAACATTAGTACCAACACTTGGTGTTGTACGTGTTGACGAGGGAAAATCCTTCGTTATGGCTGATATTCCCGGTATTATTGAGGGTGCAAGTGACGGTTTGGGTCTTGGACACGAATTTTTACGTCATGTTGAGCGTTGTCGTTTACTTGTTCACGTCATTGATGTCGCAGGTAGTGAGGGTCGTGACCCAATTGATGATTTTAATAAAATTAACAATGAGTTAAAGTCATTCAGTCCTGAATTAGCAGAACGTAAGCAAATCGTTGTTGCTAATAAATGTGACTTGACCGATGATGAAACACTTAAAACCGTTCGCGAGCATTTTGAGGGTCATGGGTATGAGTATTTTGAGTGTATGGCGGCCATTGCTGAGGGCACAAAGGATGTTATCAATTGTGTCGCTCGTGAGTTGGACAAACTTCCACCCATTGTAAAATATGAGCCTGAACCTATACCCGAAGAAGACTTCACTGTTGCTAAAAAGCGTGACTTCAGGCTTACTGTTGAGGACGGTGTGTTCATTATTGATGAGGCGCCGTGGCTTTTGAAAATTTTGGAAACTGTTGACCCTGACGATTATGAGTCTTTGCAGTATTTTCAGCGTACACTTCACGCAAGCGGTATTATTAATGCACTTGAAAATGCAGGTGTCAAAGAGGACGACCTTGTTTGTGTTTACGATATTGAATTTAATTATGTACCGTAAGCTAACGGATTCGATTTAAGTAGGGGATTATGATGGATGAAGCAATGTTAAAAAGCCCATCTACACTGGCTTTTGTCGGTGATGCTGTTTTTGGGCTTTTAGTAAGAACATATCTTGCTCAAATTGAGCGTCCTATTGGACAACTGCACAAAAAATCGGTTGATTTTGTTAATGCTAATGCTCAAACCAAAGCGTTTGAGATAATAAAAGATATGTTAACCGAAAAGGAAATGTCTGTTTTTAAACGCGGTCGTAATAATCATGTTGGCGGAGTGCCAAAAAGCACTACAGTTGCATCTTATCACACTGCTACAGGTGTTGAGGCTTTGTTTGGTTATCTTCATTTGTCAGGACAGACAGACCGAATTAATCAACTTTTTTCCGCAATTGTTGACGGAATGTTAAATGAGAATATGTAATTCAAAAAGCCAAAGCGTTATGTTTTGGCTTTTTGAGGTCGAATAAGAATAATTATTTATTGTTATTGTTGTTGTTCTTATTCTGGTTGTTGTTCTGGTTCTTGTTATTATTGTTGTTCTGATTATTGTTATTGTTGTTATTATTGTTGTTGTTGTTATTATTATTCTGGTTGATATTATTGTTGTTGTAATTGTTGTTCTGGTTGTTCATTGTTTGTCACCCCGCTTTCATAATTATTATCGACAGTAGGGCGAATTTTATTCAAGGAGGAATATATGTCATTACCTGAAAAATTTACCGAACGTATGAAACTTATTTTAAAAGACAAATATTGCCTTTTTGAAAAAGAATTTAATAATGATGTATACCGTGCATTAAGAGTAAATACTTTAAAGTGTGACGGTGACATTTTAAAGGAGATTTTTTCTTTAAATGAGCCAACCTCATTTTGCAAAAACTCATATTATCTGCCCGAAACTGTGCAAAAACCGGGTAACCACCCGTTGCATCATGCAGGTGCATTTTATATGCAGGAACCGTCAGCTTCTTCGGTTGTTGAGGCAATCGGTATTGATGAAGGCGATTTTGTACTTGATTTGTGTGCAGCACCCGGAGGAAAGTCTACTCAGGCAGCAGCCAAACTAAATGGCACCGGTGTGCTTCTGTCAAACGAGTTTGTTGGTTCCAGAGTGGGTGCATTGGTTTCAAATATTGAACGAATGGGAATTAGTAATGCAGTTGTAACTTCAGCACGTCCGGATGTTCTTTGTCCGCAGTTAGAAAATGTTTTTGATAAGGTTATAGTTGATGCACCGTGTTCGGGCGAGGGAATGTTCAGAAAAGAAGCGGCCGCTTTGGGAAATTGGAGTGTTGAGAACGTTTTAGCTTGTGCCGAGCGGCAGAAAAAAATCCTGCAAAGTGCGGCAGATTGTGTAAAACCAGGTGGTAAAATTGTTTACAGTACCTGCACATACGCTTTTGAAGAAAACGAGGGCGTTATTGCAGATTTCCTTAAAAATCATACTGATTTTCATTTGGTTAAACCAAAAATTAACTTCGGCGAGGACGCTTTGCAGGAATTTGCACCGAATGTCACTAATATACAATATGCCAGAAGAATTTTTAATTTTAACGGCGGTGAGGGACATTTTGTTGCGGTTATGCAACGTGACGGTGAAGCTGATGAAACAATGGTCGAATATAGCACTAAATATGATAAAAAAAGTGCTGATGTCTTAAAAGAATTTAATGAATTTTTTAAAGAAAATTTTATAGGTGAAATCCCTCAAAACGTTCAGGTTGTTGGCGATAAGGTCTATATCGTGCCGTTTGATTTTAAATTAACCGGAGTACAAATTGCACGCTCGGGAATTTTTGCAGGGACGGTGCGGAATAACCGATTTGTACCCGAACATGCACTTTTTAACAACGTGAAATTCACAGCACGAAATGTGCTTGATTTAACATTAGATGATGATAGTGTTGAAAGGTTTTTACACGGAGAAGAAATATGTTGTGACACCAAATTAAAAGGATATACTGAGGTAAAGATTTGCGGTATATCTTTAGGTTTCGGCAAGGCGTCTAACGGAACTTTAAAAAACCATTATCC
>JAZOQN010000083.1:0-7751 GCA_045656125.1 Acutalibacteraceae bacterium | reverse complement strand
ATCATATAGTGGTAGAAAGTAAAGGGTTTACCTTCCTTGTCCTTTTGGAGCATTAACTCTGCTAGTTTCTCATACTGCTCCATAACAATAATCATATCATCATCTGTTAAAGCAGAGGGGTCTTCTTTAGCACAAACCACCGGCTCCATACTTAATTCGTTGAAGCCTAAATCAAGCATAGTCTCAATATCTTTCAGAAAATCGGGGTTAGCGTGGGTAAATGTTCCACGCATATAGTATTCCTTGCCACCGCGTGCCTCAACAAATTTCTTGAATTTTGGGACAATTTTTTCCCAACTTCCGTTACCTTGGTAGTCCACACGGAATTTATCATGGATTTCCTTACGGCCATCCAAACTCAATACCACATTGCTACATTCCTGATTTGCCCAAGCAATCACGTCATCATCTACCAAGACACCGTTAGTGGTCAAAGTGAAACGAAAATTCTTATTCTTCTCTTTCTCGATACTTCTGGCATAGGCTACCAAATCCTTGACTACCTGAAAGTTCATTAACGGCTCGCCGCCAAAGAAATCAACTTCAAGGTTACGTCGAGTTCCGGAATTAGCAACAAGGAAATCCAATGCCTGTTTTCCGGTTTCAAAGGACATTACAGCTCTATCGCCGTGGTATTTACCTTGGCTTGCAAAACAGTAGGAACAGTTTAGATTGCAGGTATGTGCTACATGGAGGCATAATGCCTTGACAACTCCTGCCGTCTTTTGCTTTAAATCACCTGCCATGGACTCAAAAGTGTCGGGTGCGAAAAGTTTACCTGAATCCTTCAGTTCCTGCACCTGTGAATAGCACTCTTCAATATCCTCTTTGGTAATGTCTGAACGGTCTTGGTATTTTTGCTCTATGGTATCAAGAATATATTCTTTTGTATTCTCTTCAAACAGGGCAATGATATCGTATGCTACCTCGTCTACTACATGAACTGAACCCGAGCAAACATCCAGTACGATATTGTATCCGCCTTGTTTATATTGATGAATCATTTAATTTTTCCCCTTTATGAAAAAATCCCGCCGTGACGGCGGCATTTTGAGATGTGCAATTACTTGCTTTCCTTGGTGCTTTCACATTTTTGGTTTGCAATACCGCAGCTGGTCTTGCAAGCGGACTGGCAGGAGGTCTGACACTCACCGCAGCCACCGTTCTTAGCACTGTCACACAAATTGCGAGTCTTAATTGTCTTGATATGTTCCATAGTTTCACCTTCCGTATATGAGATTTTTACGAAATAAGTTTATCACAATGCATTTTGTATGTCAATGTTCTTTTCATACTTTTATCAATAATTTTGTTAATTTTAAAATAAATACCAAAAATTACGTAAATATTAAAATTTCCTCTTTAAAATTTAGTTAATATATAATATAATGGAATTGTATTACGGGTAAGTTATAATATTTGCCTTTTTTAAAGGAGGAAATTGAATGAGTTCACCGTATTCTGTTTCGTTGGCAAAGATTATTAAAAATTTCCATTTAGAAACAGTTATATTGCCTCATCCTGCAGAGGATATTCAAATAAGTAATGTTGAGGTTAACCGTCCGGGACTGCAGTTGTGTGGATTTTATCAGTATTTTGACAACGGAAGAATTCAGGTTATCGGTAAGAGCGAAGAGGGTTACTTAAACGAATTCTCTGAGGATGAATACCGTGAGAGAGTACGTGCTTTCTTTAAACAGAAACCGTCGGTAGTTATTATTTCACGTGATTTGCCGGTTACTGATATTATGAAAGAGGCGGCAGAGGATTTTAAGGTTCCGCTTTTAAGAACCAGTGATACAACATCAGGGTTTATGGCTTCGTTAATATCCTTTCTTAACGTTGAGTTGGCACCGAGAGTTACGCGTCACGGTGTTTTGGTTGAGGTTTATGGCGAAGGCTTGCTGATTTTGGGTGAAAGCGGTGTCGGTAAAAGTGAAACTGCTATTGAGCTTGTAAAACGCGGACACCGATTGATTGCTGATGATGCCGTTGAAATAAGAAAGGTTTCATCAAGGTCTTTGGTTGGTTCTGCACCTGAAAATATTCGTCATTTCATTGAGCTTCGCGGCATAGGTATTATAAATGCACGTCGTATTTTCGGTGTCGGTGCAGTTAATCTTACTTCAAAGCTTGACCTTGTTATCAATCTTGAACAGTGGCAGCAGGATAAGGTTTATGACCGTATGGGATTAGAGGAACAAACGGCTGAAATTCTGGATATCGAAGTACCGTCGGTGACAATTCCCGTAAAACCCGGTAGAAACTTGGCTGTTATTATTGAGGTTGCAGCTATGAACAACCGTCAAAAGAAAATGGGCTACAATGCAGCTCACGAGTTACTCAAGCGCTTGGGTATGGGCGACGATTTACCTGAGGGTGATAGAGATGACAGTGATATATTTTTATAATTAGTTTCAGTGTAAATAAAGGAGAGTAAAAGTATGTATTATTTAGGTATTGATTTGGGCGGTACAAACATTGCAGCCGCAGTTGTTGATGAAAATTATAAAATTATCGGTGAGGGCAAGGTTAAAACCAACTGTCCGCGTCCCGCTGATGAAATTTGTGACAGCATTTATGAAGCAGGTATGCTTGCAATTGCAGACAGCGGTTTAACATTAGACGATATTGCCGAGGTTGGCGTTGGCTGCCCCGGTAGCGTAAATAACGAGACTGGAATTATATGCTATTCCAACAATTTAGGATTTGTTAATGCGCCGGTTGGTAAACTTTTACAAGCTCGTTTCAAACGTAATGTTTTCTTGGAGAATGACGCTAATGCTGCAGCATTTGGTGAGCAGTTGGCTGGCGCAGGTAAGGGTACAAAGCAATTTATTGCAATAACGCTTGGTACAGGTGTTGGCGGTGGAGTGATTATTGATAACGCTATTTTGTCGGGATGTAACTGTGCCGGCGGTGAGTTGGGACATATTGTAATTGATAAAGATGGTGAGCCTTGTTCTTGCGGACGTAATGGATGTTGGGAGTCTTATGCTTCGGCAACAGCACTTATCCGTCAGACTAAACGTGCTATGGAAAACGATAAATCAAGCAAATTGTGGGAAATTGCAGGCTCTTTAGATGGAGTTAACGGTAAAACCGCTTTTGATGGACTTCGTTTAGGAGATAAAACCGCAATTGAGGTTGTAAAGAATTACTGTGATTATGTTGCTTGCGGTTTGACCAATATTATTAATATCTTCCAGCCGGATGTTATTTGTATCGGCGGTGGTATTTCCAAAGAGGGCGAAACCTTGGTTGCGCCCATTAGAGAATATGTTGAGCGTGAGAGATATTCTCGTAATATTGATAAACAGACCGAGATTAAGGCAGCAGTGCTTGGTAACGATGCCGGCATAATCGGTGCTGCATTCTTGGGTAATATCTACAGATAAGTTTAGTACATAACATTTTAGGAGGTGACCGCCGTGGATTATTCAACAATTAAAAATCTCGCATTAAATATGGGCTTTGGCGCTTTTGAAAACGAGCCTTTATGTACCCGTACATCCTTTAAAATCGGCGGACCTGCTGATTTATTAATTGAATGTCGGGATATTGAAAAATTACCGATATTGTTAACAGAAATTAAAGCCAATAAAATACCGTTAACGGTTATCGGTAACGGCTCGAATTTGCTTGTTTCGGATAGCGGAATTAAAGGCATTGTACTGGTTATAGCAGATGATAGCGTGACTGTGTCGGGTGACAAAATTGTGGCTTCAGCAGGTGCAAAACTTTCAAAGTTATGTAATGTAGCGTTGGAAAATGGCTTATCGGGATTGGAATTTGGCTTTGGAATTCCCGGAACTGTAGGCGGTGCTGTATATATGAATGCAGGTGCTTACGGCGGTGAAATCAAGCAGGTTATCACCTCGGTTACATCAATTACACGAAACGGTGAAATCATCACGAGAACTGTTGATGAATTGGAATTAGGCTATCGTACAAGTATTTTTAAAAGAGAAGACGAGGTTATACTTTCAGCCGAGTTTGAACTGCAACCGGATGAAAAGGAAACTATAAAGTCTAAAATGTATGATTTTCTCTCTCGACGTAAGGATAAACAGCCGCTTGAGTTCCCAAGTGCAGGCAGTACATTTAAGCGTCCGGAAGGGAATTTTGCCGGAGCTTTGATTGAGCAGTGCGGATTAAAAGGTTTTTCAATCGGCGGTGCAGAAGTAAGCACAAAACACGCCGGTTTTGTTATAAACCGCGGTAACGCAACTTGTGAAGATGTTAAAGAGTTAATAAAGCACATTCAAGAAACTGTTTTTAATGAAACGGGTGTTATGTTAGAAACAGAAGTAATTTATTTGGGGTAGAATATGGAACTTGTAATTGTTACCGGAATGTCCGGTGCCGGAAAATCTATTGCCGCTAATGCATTAGAGGATATAGGGTTTTACTGTATTGACAATATGCCGCCAAAGCTTATCAAACCAGTTGCAGAATTATTTCAAAGAGGGCAGGACGGTTTAAGTAAGGTTGCTATTGTTACCGATATAAGAACCGGTAAAATGTTTGATGATTTAATACCGACCTTGGACGAAATAACCAATGCCGGAATTGAGTATAAGTTATTGTTTCTGGATGCTGAAAATCAAAGGTTGGTCACACGTTATAAGGAAACCCGCCGCCGTCATCCAATGGCTTCGGGCGACCGTATGAGTATGGCAGAGGCTGTTGAAAATGAACGTGATATGCTGGCTCCTTTAAAAATGCGAGCTGATTATATTATTGATACAACAAACACTTCTACCTCTGCTTTTAAAGAACGTATTACAACCTTATTTTTGGGTGATTCAAGCCGAGGTATGACTGTACAGTGCTTATCGTTTGGATTTAAATACGGTTGTGTGCCTGAAGCGGATATAGTGTTTGATGTCAGATGTCTTAAAAACCCTTTTTATGAGCCGGAATTAAAACATTTGACTGGTTTAGATAAGCCGGTAAGTGATTTTGTTATGTCTTTACCTGAGGCGAAGGGATTATCAGATAGACTTCTATCGTTAATTGATTATACTGTACCGCTTTACTGTAAAGAAGGTAAAAGTCAGTTGGTTATTGCTATTGGTTGTACGGGTGGTAAACACCGTTCGGTTACATTTGCCGAACTTATTCATAATCATTTGACCGAAAAAAATTACAATACCGCGGTTAACCACCGTGATATTGATAAGGAGTAAGAAGTGGGTAAGGTTTCTTTTTCTTCTAAAATGAAAACCGACCTTTGTAAAATAAAGCCGACCGGTTGTTGCAGGTATGCCGAAATTTATGGGTTACTGCTTTTCGGCCGGTCTTTTTGCAAAGAGGATATAAGCATTTTCACAAAAAGCCGTGATACAGCCGAACTTTATTCAAGTTTGTTAAAGGTGTGTTTTTCGGTACATACCGCGGTTGAGGAACTGCAGGGCGGTTTTGTTGTGTCGGTGCCGGGTGAGGCTGACAGAATAAGGATTGTCAATTATTATTCAAGTGGTGAAAATGATTGGATTTTTAATCCAAAACACGTAAAAAGAAGCTGTTGCCGTTGGGCTTTTATCAGAGGTGCGTTTTTATCTGCCGGCAGTATAAATAACCCTGAAAAGAGTTATCATCTTGAATTCGCGGTAAAAGACCCGACATTGAGTTTTGCTTTTGCCGCGTTTTTGGAGCTTTGCGGTTATAAACCTCATACATCAACTCGGACAAGCGTTACGGCACTTTATTATAACAACAGTACCGCTATTGAGGAAATGTTAGGCTCAATGGGAGCTATGAGTCAAAGCCTTGAAATAATGGAAACCAAAATTGTCCGTGATATGCGTAATAAACTTAATAGACAGAACAATTTTGAAACTTCAAATATTTCTAAAACTGTCAATGCCGCAATAGAACAGACTAATGCGATAAACTATCTTCAAAAAAACAACCTTTTAGGACTGTTAAGCGAGGAACTTCTCGAGGTTGCCTTATTGCGTCGCGATAATCCGGAGGCAAGTTTGAGTGAACTTTGTAATTTGTGTGGCGGTAAGATTTCCCGTTCGGGACTTAATCATAGATTAAAGCGAATAATTGAGTTTTACGAAGAACAAAAAGAGCTTAAAAAGAAAAAATAAATTTAAGAATCGAAACAGAAAGGAGTGACATAGTATGACCGATTTTGTGCATCTGCACGTGCATACCGAGTACAGTTTGTTGGACGGTGCCTGTCGCATTAAAGATTTAGTAAAATCAGCAAAAGAAAAGGGACAAACCGCTTTGGCTATTACCGACCACGGCGTTATGTACGGTGCGGTAGACTTTTATAAAGCCGCAAAAAAAGAGGGCATAAAGCCCATAATCGGTTGTGAAGTTTATGTTGCTCCGAGAACTCGTTTTCAGAAAATCAAAGAGTATGACAGTGAATACCGTCATTTAGTTTTGCTTTGTAAAAATGCGGTTGGCTATCGCAATTTGATTGCGATGGTTTCAAAAGGCTTTACCGAAGGCTTTTATTCAAAACCCCGAATTGACGAGGATTTATTGGCAGAACACAGCGAGGGTTTGATTGCACTTTCTGCCTGCCTTTCGGGTGAAATTCCCAAAGCACTTATCAATAATAACTATGAATTGGCAAAGGAAACCGCTTTAAAATATAATTCAATTTTCGGTCAAGGGAATTATTATCTTGAACTGCAGGACCACGGTCTTTCAGAAGAGCAACGCATAATGCCGCAGATTATACGTTTATCGCGTGAGACCGGTATACCGCTTGTTGCTACAAATGACGTGCATTATATCGAAAAGTCGGACAGTGCGGTGCAGAATATTCTCATTTGCATTGGCACCAACCACACCGTAAACGAAAAGTCGGGTTTAGAGTTTGAAACAGAGGAGTTTTATCTTAAAACCGGTGATGAAATGGCACAAAACTTCCCCGACGAAGCATTATCTAATACCGTCAAAATTGCCGAGATGTGCGATTTCGACTTTGAGTTTGGTAACACAAAACTTCCTTTTTATGATATAGGTGACAAAAACCATTTCGAGTATTTGACAGAATTGAGTTTTCAGGGTGCAAAGCGTAATTACGGTGAAATCACGCCCGAAATTAAAGAACGTTTAGACTATGAATTGGGCGTAATCAACAAAATGGGATATGTTGATTACTTCCTTATCGTTTCGGATTTTGTGCGTTATGCTAAATCGCAAAATATTCCGGTAGGACCCGGCAGAGGCTCGGGTGCTGCCAGTATTGTTGCATACTGTATCGGTATTACCGGTATAGACCCTTTAAAATACAATCTCCTTTTTGAACGTTTTTTGAACCCTGAACGTGTTTCTATGCCTGACTTTGATATTGACTTTTGTTATGTCAGACGCCAAGAGGTTATAGATTATGTTATAAAAAAATACGGCAGTGACCACGTAGCACAGATTGTCACATTTGGTACAATGGCTGCAAGGGCGGCTGTCAGAGATGTCGGCAGGGCAATGGATATACCTTATGCCACCTGTGACAGAATTGCAAAACTTATCCCGCAGGAACTAAAAATCACTATTGAGCAAAGCCTTTTGAAAGTTCCCGAATTAAATAAAGAATATTTGGCTGACCCTACCGTTAAAGCTTTATTGGATATGGCTTTAAAGGTCGAGGGTATGCCTCGTCATGCCTCCACTCACGCTGCAGGCGTTGTTATAACCGATTTGCCGGTTGCAGAATATGTACCGCTTGCCACAAGTGATGAGTCGGTAGTAACGCAGTATACAATGACCATGTTGGA
>JAZOQN010000082.1:0-3484 GCA_045656125.1 Acutalibacteraceae bacterium | reverse complement strand
TCACCCAAAACCTCTTCCATAGCTATAGCCGCACGCTGAACGCCTTTAGCGGCACCAATAACAAAAACACGGTCATAATCCTTGAGTTCGAAGGTGACGGGACCTTTATGAGGGTCCTCTTTCATCTCAAAACCGTCGGTATGAAGAATAATTTTGTCATCAGTAACTTCAATTAGCTCTTTAACACGAACATAAGGGTCAAGCGCGTCGAGACCTGCATCAAGCAGGTCTGCGACGATTTTTCTACCCTCAATATTACCGTGACTAGAGAGCATTTCTTTGTTTTTAACTCTCATAAGCAATTAGAAAAGGATGTTATCCGGGTCGGGAGCGTCTCCGCAATAACCCTTAAGATTTGAGATAATATCCATATCCTCTTTAGAAATTTCAAAATCAAAAATATCAGCGTTATCCTTAATTCTGACGGGGTTAGCCGACTTCGACAATGATACAAAGTCAAGCTGGTAGCACCATCTTAAGCAAAGCTGACCGATAGACTTGTTGTACTTTGCAGCAAGAGCCTTCATTTCGGGAGCGGTGAAAATTCCACCCTGACCGAACGGGCTATATGCCTCAACAAGAATATCGTTATCCTTGCAATACTTAACGATTTCGGGCTGAGTTACACCGGGGCAAAGCTTTAACTGGTTAACCATAGGCTTGATTTCAGCAGTCTTTTCAAGCTCTTTAATATGATGCTCCATAAAGTTACTGATACCGATAGCTCTGATACGTCCCTGCTTATAGAACTCTTCCATAGCCTTCCAAGTACCTGCCATAGCCTCCTGCCAATGTGTTCTGTACTGAACAGGATTAGGCCAGTGCATCAAATAAAGGTCAAGATAATCAGTGTCAAGCTTTTTAAGGGTTAACTCAAAAGCTCTGACAGTGTTCTTATAGCCGTGGTCAGCGTTTCTTAACTTACTGGTGATGAAAATTTCCTCACGCTTTAAGCCACATTCCTTAACGCCCTGACCTACGCCAATCTCATTGCCGTATGCGGCAGCGGTATCGATAAGTCTGTACCCGTGAGAAATAGCTGCCAAAACAGCTAATTTAGTAGTGGCGTCATCAGCCTGATATGTGCCGAGACCCATTACAGGAATCTCAACACCGTTGCTAATCTTAAATGTATCGTTTAACATTTTACGATTCTCCTAAATATTTTTAAGGTTTTAAAAATTACAGAACAAGCTTACCTGCTCTAACATCGAGAACATCCTGAATGGTCTGGCGGGTATTGATAGCAATCTGCTCTGCGTTCTTGTCAATTAAAGCATTGTTTGCATTGAACATCCAGTCACCGCCGGAAGCCAAAACATAGTTAATTTTCGAGAACGGTAAGAAGTTTTGACCGTTAAGACCGCCGGTAACAACCCATTCAACATTACCGAAAGGACCACCGTGATACTGTGCAAGAGTGTCTGCACCGCCGAGCTGATAAACGGGGAAGAATTTAAGAATGTTGATACCGTAATTCAAAGCGATAGAAATATCACTTGCAGTTACGCAACCGGGCAAAATAGGCATATTGTTCTTTAATGCAAACTCAACAACCTCAGGAACAAGACCGGGAGCTACAAAGAACTTTGCACCAGCGTCAATTGCTTCTTCTGCATCACGAAGAGAAATAACAGAACCTGCACCAACGATTACTTCGGGAGCATCTTTTGCAATTTTCTTAATTCTGTCGAGTGAATACTCGTCTCTGTGAAGCAATACTTCACATACAGGGAGTCCGCCCTCTGCAAGACCTTTTGCAGCATCAGCAGCAAAATCAACATCGGGAGCTACCATAATCGGGCAAATACCTGTTGTTTTTAAAATACCATACATTGTCTTTTCCATTTTGAATTTCTCCTTTTTATTTAAAAATTTAAATTAATACAAATTAAGTTCCAAGTTGGAAGCTTCTGCTAACTGTTTAAGGCTTGCTGCCATAGCATCGGTAAGTTCGAGTTCACCGCTTGCAAGCACTTTTTCTCTTCTATCCCATTCCATTTCACCGGGGAGGAAGATTTTTTCAGCACCCTTTGCTTTAGGTCCGTTTTTGAGTTCATCAGCCATTTGAGTAACTCTTGCAGTGAACATCTCCATCGGCATCATCTTTGAAATGTCAATAGCGATAAATGCGTGACCTGCATTGTTGGTTGAAGACAAATCCAAGTTCCAGCTTGATACTTCGCTTAAGATTCCTGCACCTGTCATAACAGCTGCCAACAACTCAACCAATACTGCAAAACCGTAACCCTTATGGGCTGCCATAGGCTGTAAGCTTGCATTTTTGGGGAACTTGAATGCATCGGTAGTAGGCTGACCTTCTTCATCAACAAGCCAAGTATCAGGAATAGGCTGATTCTTTTCTTGAGCCATAATTACTTTCAAAGCGGCAACGTTACTTAAAGCAATATCAAGGAACACGCTCTTTCCGTTTCCTAAAGGAGCTGCAAACGAGAACGGGTTTGTTCCAATAGCCTTTTTGCAACCGTTAGGAACTGCGATTACGGGGTCAGCATTACTCATAGAAAGACCAATAAGACCTTCCTTAGCGGCAAGGTTTGCATAAAATCCTGCTGCACCGAAGTGGCAACTGTTTTTTACGCCAACATAAGCAATACCGCATTGCTTTGCTTTTTCAATAGCCAACTTCATAGCCTTATAGCCGGAAACCATACCAACGGCTTTGTTACCGTTAAGCATTGCAAAAGCAGGGCCTTCGCACTCGATAGTGGGCTCAGCAGCAGCATCAAGACCGCCTGCATGCATTTTTTGAATGTACTGATTCAAGTTTTTGGTACCGTGTGTCAAAACACCGAAAGTATCGGTAGTTGTGAGAACTTCGGTAACAATCTTTGCGTTTTCTTCTGTTACGCCTGCTTTCATAAGAGCGGCTTCACAGAAACTTTTGAGTTCAGCAAATTTAATCTTATTCATAGAATATAACCTCCATTTGCATTGAGCAAATTATATAATATTTTACAGACAAGTATAACCACCGTCTACCGGAATAACTGCGCCTGTGGTATAAGTAGAAGCGTCACTTGCAAGGTAAAGTGCAAGGCCTACCAACTCTTCAGGGTCAGCAACGCGACCGACAGGAGTATTCTCAAGCCACTTCTTAACAGCCGGGTCATCCGGTGTGCTTAAACGCTTTGCGGTAAGCGGAGTCTTTGTAAAACCGGGTGCGATACCGTTTACACGGATACCACGTTGTGCCCACTCAACTGCCATAACCTTGGTAAGCATAATTGCACCGGCTTTGGAACTGTTGTATGCACACTGTGTCTGCGGCAACGGGTTAACGATAAGACCTGACATTGAGGTAATATTAACGATATTACCCTTTCCCTGCTCTAACATTACGTTAGCAACCTCACGGCTGACAAGGAAAACACCGGTCAGGTTTACACCGATGATACTCTGCCAAACGTCCAAAGGCATCGACTCAATCGGATACTGACGGTTGATACCTGCGTTGTTAACA
>JAZOQN010000081.1:0-37585 GCA_045656125.1 Acutalibacteraceae bacterium | reverse complement strand
TGTTTTTCTGTTTAGTTACTACCGCAATATGGTGGCGGATGCCGCTACCGAATATGTAAGGGATATAAATGTTTTGTCGCTTTCGGATGAAGAGAGTTTTCCGTCTGCTGCAAGAGGTTATGCTCAAAAGTTTTCGCACCGCGACAAGATAGAAGTGCAGATTTTTGATAAAAATGATAATATGTTGGTCACTACTAACGGATTTGCTTCGTCGGGAGTGGCTGAGGTTGCCACCGATTACGCGGAAGCGAAGCGTTTAGGCACTGAGGCTTGGTGGTACGGCAAAAACGATAACGGCGAGCGTGTTTTGGCAATCTCAAATGTCTTGCCTGATTTGGGCAATGGCGTTAACGGTATCTACCGTGTTTTAGTTTCAATGGAAGATGTCATTGACAGTTATGTTGTGATGTTAATGGTCGCAATTGTTGTAGGCTTGCTGGTTTTAGGTTTTTCTGTATTGTCGGGTACGTTTTTTGTTCGTTCAATCGTTCGTCCCGTGCGTGATGTTACGGCAACCGCCCGCAAAATTGCGTCGGGTGACCTTAAAACAAGGCTTGATGTTAATCAAAATGATGAAATAGGTGAGCTTTGCGACACTATAAACTATATGGCGGCGGAACTTGAGAACAACGGAAAATCCAAGAACGATTTTATTTCATCTGTTTCGCACGAACTCAGAACTCCGCTTACCGCAATTAAAGGTTGGGGTGAAACGGTAAGGCTTTCAATCGGTGAGGATGATGAGATTGTCCGCCACGGCGTTGATGTTATGCTGGGTGAGGCTGACCGTCTTTACGGTTTGGTTGAAGAACTGCTTGATTTCTCGCGTATTGAGTCGGGAAAACTTACCATTACGCCATCGCTTAATGACCCGGTTGCGATTGTTGGCTCGGTTGTTGATATGTATGAGGAAATTGCCAATAGGCAAAAGATTTCCTTGGCGTTCATAAAGCCTGAAACCAACGAAAAGATAATGGCTGACCGCGACCGTATTAAGCAGGTTTTCATCAACGTAATTGATAATGCGTTAAAGTATACCGAAGCCGGCGGTCATGTTGTGGTTTCGGCATTTAATGAAGAGGGTTGTATCCGCGTAACCATTTCGGATACCGGTTGCGGTATTGCTGCAAAGGACCTTGACCACGTTAAAGAAAAATTCTTTAAAGCCAATACAAATGTACGAGGTTCGGGAATTGGTCTTGCCGTTGCCGATGAAATTATAAAAAGTCATAACGGGCTGATGTTCCTTGAAAGTACCGAGGGCGAGGGTACTACCGTTACGGTAGTATTGCCCACCGTCACGGAAACCGAAGACGAGGTAACAGAGGTTATTTTCCCGCCCGAGCAGGAAGGATTAGAATGAGCAAAAAAACATCAATAGGCGGTCAGGCACTTATTGAGGGCATCATGATGAAAGGCCCTTATAAGACAACGATGGCTGTAAGAAAAAAAGACGGAACTATTGATATTAGCGATGTCGAAGAAAAACACTTAAAAGATAAATACAGTATTTTCGGGTTGCCGTTGATAAGGGGTATGGTTAACCTTGTTGAGTCAATGATTATCGGTTATAAAACTATGATGCAGTCGGCTGAAATTTCAGGGTTTGCTGACATTGAAGATGAGTTGGAAAGCGTAGAAACCGGAATTGCTGACGTTGAGACGGACAATAAAGAAAAGTCCGCCAATGCAGATAGCGAAAAAAAGGAAACTGTCTTAAGCGGTGGGCTGATGGTTGTTAGCGTCGTTTTGGGTATTGCATTGGCAGTGGTGTTATTTATGTGGTTGCCGTCATTGATTTTTAAAGGTATTCAGTACATATTTGACACTGACCTTAAGTATTATAAAGGACTAATTGAGGGTATTGTCAAAATTGCCATTTTCGTGGGATACATTGCATTAACAGCAATGGAAAAAGATATAAAACGTGTTTTCCAGTACCACGGTGCTGAGCATAAGACTATTTTCTGTTACGAAAGCGGAGAGGAATTGACGGTTGAAAATGTAAGAAAGCATACCCGCTTCCATCCCAGATGCGGCACATCGTTTATGTTTTTAATGTTGGCAGTGGGCATTTTAATCAGCAGTGTGCTGGTTGTTATATTGCCTGAGTTTATCATCAGCCGAAACTATATTTGGGTACCTATTAAAATTTTACTTTTACCGCTTACCTGCGGTATTGGTTATGAGTTGATTAAGATTTGCGGACGTCACGATAATATTTTTACGCGTATTATTGCCGCCCCCGGTCTTTGGGTGCAAAGATTGACCACAAAAGAGCCGGATGACAGTATGATTGAGATTGCAATTGCCGCAGTTAAAGAGGTTATCCCTTCGGACGGTTCGGATGTAATCGAATGTTGTGATAAAAAATGACCAAACAAGAGTTAATAGAAAAAATCGCTAAAACCTTGAATGAAAAAGGCTTTGAGTCTGCGCGGTTTGAGGCAACACAGATAGTTGAGTTTTCGCTTGGGAATAGTGACAGTGTTACTGCCGAAACCGAACGGCAGGCAGAAGAATTGGTAAACCGCAGATTAGACCGCGAGCCGTTGCAGTATATTTTGGGCGAGTGGGAGTTTTATGGGCTTCCGTTTCGCGTTGGAAAAGGCGTATTAATCCCAAGACCTGACACCGAAACAGTTGTCGAAACGGCAATAAAATTGCTTAAAGGCAAACAAAACCCGACAGTTTTCGACCTTTGTGCAGGTAGTGGCTGTATAGGTATTACGCTGGCAAAGCATACTGACGCTAAGGTGTCCCTTTTTGAGAAAAGTCCTGAAGCATTATTGTATATTTTCGAGAATCTTAAATCAAATGGCGTTAAGTCGGAAGTTTATGAGTGTGATGTTTTGGGTGAACCACCGCTAAATGACACTGCAGATTTAATAATTTCCAATCCGCCGTATATTAAGTCGGAAGTTATTGAAACGTTAGAACCTGAAGTGAAATGTGAGCCTAAAATGGCACTTGACGGCGGTGAGGATGGGTTGATATTCTACCGCCACATTGCAAAAGTGTGGAAAAAATCACTCAAATCAGGCGGCTGGCTTGTGTTTGAAATCGGTTTTGACCAAGCCGAAGATGTTTCCAAAATAATGCAGGACGAGGGTTTTAGTGACGTCAAAGTAATTAAAGATTTAGGTTATAACAACCGTGTTGTGTTGGGACATATATGACATACATAAAGAAGTAAATCATCGGTCAGAAGACCAATTATATATTAAGCATTAAGGAGAGATTATTATGGCAAACGATAAATCAAAAGCACTTGCCACGGCACTTGAACAGATTGAAAAAACCTATGGCAAGGGCACTATTATGAAATTGGGCGAAAACGCTCATATGAATGTCGACCACATCTCGACCGGTTCAATCGGTCTTGACGCCGCATTAGGTATCGGCGGTATGCCCAGAGGCCGTATTGTTGAAATTTTCGGACCCGAATCTTCAGGTAAAACCACTATTGCGCTTCACGTTATCGCAGAAGCACAAAAGCAGGGTGGAGAGGTTGCATTTATCGACGTTGAGCATGCTCTTGACCCCGTTTATGCCGCCGCTTTGGGCGTTGATATTGACTCTATGCTCGTTTCCCAGCCCGATACAGGTGAGCAGGCTTTGGAAATTACCGAGGCGTTGGTTCGTTCGGGTGCTTTGGACGTTGTAGTTGTTGACTCGGTTGCAGCACTTGTACCGAGAGCCGAAATTGAGGGTGATATGGGTGACTCACACATGGGTCTTCACGCCCGTTTGATGTCACAGGCTTTAAGAAAACTTGCCGGTGCAATTTCAAAATCCAACTGTGTTGCAATCTTTATTAACCAGTTGCGTTCAAATATCGGTGGCTACGGTGCCGCCGAGACGACAACCGGCGGTAGAGCATTGCGTTTCTATGCATCTGTCCGTCTTGATATCCGCCGTCGTGATGCCATTAAAATCGGCACTGAGGTTGTAGGTAACAAGACCGAAGCAAAGGTTGTTAAAAACAAGGTTGCACCTCCCTTTAAAACTGCCGAATTTGATATTATGTACGGCAAGGGTATTTTCCGTCCGGGTGAAATTATTGAACTCGGTATTAAACTTGATATTGTTAAGCGTTCAGGTGCTTGGATTTCTTATAACGACGAAAAGATTGCTCAAGGACGCGATAATGCTAAAATGTATTTGGCAGAGCATCCTGAACTTGCCGCCGAAATTGAGGAGAAAATCCGTGTTGCATTAGCCGAGCAGTCACAGACTGTGGGCAAATCGGCTAAAGAGGCCGCCGAGGCAAAGGCTGCCGAGTTGGATGCCGTTATTGCCGCTGCCAATGCCGAAGTTAAGGCAGAAGACGGTGAAGAAGCACCTACAAAGGGCCGCAGAAAATCTAAAATCAATATTGACGTTGACGTTGAGTGATGAAGATTTTAGAAATCAGACCTCGGCGAAAACAACTCAGCGGAATCATCTTTGATTGTGAGATTAACCCAAAAGAGTGGGGTGCCGACCCCGACGCCGCAGGGTATTTGAGTTTAGACAGTGAGCTTTGTGAAATTAAGGGTCTTAAAGCGGGAATGTCTTTGACCGACGAACAATTGGAAGATTTAATTTGCGAGTCGCACACAAAACGTGCAATATCACGGGCAATGTGGTATCTTTCACGTTCTGACTGTTCAAGGGCAACATTGATTG
This sequence comes from Acutalibacteraceae bacterium, assembly GCA_045656125.1. Classification (GTDB taxonomy): domain Bacteria; phylum Bacillota; class Clostridia; order Oscillospirales; family Acutalibacteraceae; genus UMGS172. The sequence goes on along the minus strand of JAZOQN010000081.1, from coordinate 32,914 downwards.
AAAAGTTAAGTAAAGCGTTTCCCGAATATGCAAGTGAACTTGCTGCCGACCGTATGGAAGAATTAGGCTTTTTAAATGACGAAAAGTATGCACGGCATAAATTTGAGCGTATTTTGGCTGAAAGAAAAGTGTCGGTGGGCGTTGCAAAACAAATGTTAAGGCTTGAGGGAATTGACCGCGAGTTGGTTGACATTATTGCCGAGGAAATAGATGTTGACCCTATTGAGCCGATAGTAGAGTTGATTGAGAAAAAATATAAACACAAATTAGGCGGTTATGAGCAAAACAAAAAGGTTATTGCCGCTTTAATGCGAAAGGGTCACAGATACCCTGATATTAAAGAGGCTTTAAGCAGATTTAATATCGAAAACGAAGAAGACTACAGCGAGGATTATGATGTTTAAGGTTGGAATGGTAAGTCTCGGGTGCGACAAAAATCGTGTCGATGCCGAGATTATGCTGAAAAAACTGCAGGATGCGGGGTATGAAATCGTCCCCGAAGAAGCCGAGGCTGACGCTATAATCGTCAATACCTGCGGTTTTATTGAAGACGCTAAAGCCGAGGCAATTGAGAATATTATTGAGTCTGCAAAATATAAACAAGAGGGCAATTTGAAAGCGCTTATTGTCACCGGTTGCTTGGCAGAGCGTTACCGTGACGAGATAAAGGAAGAATTGCCCGAGGTTGACGTGGTTGTAGGAATCGGCTCAAACGGTGATATAGTCGAGATTGTTGAAAACGCTTTAAACGGTAAGTGTGAAAACCGCTACGGCGAGAAAGAGGCGTTGTGTTTAGAGGGTGAGCGACTGCTTACAACTCCGCCATATACGGCATACGTCAAGATTGCCGAAGGGTGTGATAACCATTGTACATACTGTGCAATTCCAAAAATCCGCGGTCGGTTCAGGTCGCGTCAGATGGTTGATATTTTGTTTGAAATCGGTCGTCTTGCCGAAAAGGGCGTTAAAGAAATAGTGCTTATTGCTCAGGATACTGCCCGTTACGGTGAGGATATTTACGGTACTCCGCAGTTGGCGGCACTTCTTAAAAACATTTGTAAAATTGAGCCAATAAAGTGGGTCAGAATGTTATACACTTACCCTGACCGCATTACTGACGAACTGCTTGATACAATGTGTCAAGAGGAAAAAATTGTAAATTATCTTGATATTCCTTTACAGCACTGTAACGGCGATGTACTTAAACGTATGAATCGCAAGGGTGAACGTAACAGTTTAGAGGCTTTGATTAATAAAATTCGCACCAAGATTCCCGATATTACGCTTCGTACAACCATGATTACCGGTTTCCCCGGTGAAACAGAGGAGCAGTTCGAGGAACTGTGCGAGTTTGTAAACACAGTAAAGTTCGACCGTTTGGGTTGTTTCGCTTATTCGGAAGAAGAGGGAACTCCCGCAGCTCTGTTGCCCGACCAAATTGACGGGCAAGTAAGGGTTGACCGTTCTGAAATTATAATGAACGACCAACTTCGAATTGCTGGTGAGAAAAACGAGTCAAAGTATGGCACTTTGCAAGAGGTGTTGATTGAGGGGTATGACGATTATATTAAGTGTTACTTCGGCAGAACGCGTGCCGATGCACCCGAAATTGACGGTAAAGTATTTTTCACTGTTGCCGAACCGCAGGAAATAGGAACTTTTGTTAATGTAAGAATAACCGATTCGCTTGAGTATGACCTGCTCGGCGAAATGGAATAAAGGAGAAAATTTTATGAATTTACCGAACCAATTAACCGTTGCAAGAATTATTATGACTCCGCTTTTTATGGCGGCAATGTTAATCAATTTTCCGCATCATTATCTTGTTGCACTTGTGTTGTTTGCCGCCGCATCGTTTACCGATTTTTTAGACGGTAATATCGCTCGTGCCCGTGGCATTGTTACCAACTTTGGCAAGTTTTTAGACCCGTTGGCAGATAAAATGTTAACTACTGCCGCTTTCCTCGCTTTCTTGGCAAAGGGCTTCGGCTGGGGTATTGCTTGGGTTTTGTTCATCGTACTTTTCCGTGAGTTTATGATTGCATCGCTCCGCCTTGTTGCCGTTTCGTCGGAGGTTAAAAAGGTAATCCCTGCAAATATGTGGGGCAAGGTTAAAACCGTTACTCAAATGATTGCAATTATTTTCGGTATTGCATTGTTGTATTTTGCCGAGTCGATTTTGCCAATGTTAAATCTTTCATGGACCGCTTCAGTAAACACCATTAATGTATTGTATATCGTTTATTGCATTTTACTTTGGGTATCGACTGTTGTTGCAGTTATTTCGGGTGCAATTTATATGAAAGACAGTTACGAGTTTGTTGACCCGTCGAAATAATTGTGCTTTAAATTGAATATTATTTTATAATTCACCGAGAGTTTTTATATACTTATCCGTCTAATATTAGAACTATGGCGTTTAGACCGTAGTTGCTTTAAGTAGAGGAGAAATACTATGATTTGTAAGAAATGCGGAGAAAATTTACCCGATAACGCTCGTGAGTGTTTTACCTGCGGTGCAAAGGTTAAGCGTGAAGTGCCTATTGTGACGGCTGACGGAGAGGTTGTAAAGCCTTCGAAAGTTAAGAAAACTGCGGGTGAGTTTTTCAAGGAAATGTTCTGCGGTTACGATTTTATGATTATCACCGCAATGGTTTTAATTTGTGGTGTGATAAGCGTCATTTCGGGCGTCTCAGAGTTTTTCAGTTATGACTGGTCTGAAATCAAAGGCGGTGCAGTTGGCATCATTTTCGCAAAAATGTGTATGTTAATTGCTGCCGGGCTTAAAGTTTTTGCTGCGGTTTGGCTGTCAATGGCGGTTGCGAAAGCATACAAAACCTCGTCAAATAACGCAGTGGATTACATTAAACCATTTAATATGTTTCGTATTTACACTGTGCTCCGTATGGTTGTATTAGTTGTTGAAACCGGTTGGACAGTTATTTTAGCAACAGCTTTTACGGCGGTTGCAGAAGGTGTATTTTCAAGCGTTGTCGGCGGAATTTTAACAATGGTTATTTTGCTGTTACCGTATATAATTGCTAACAAATTCACAACCTCGTTGGTCAGAAGTGCAAAATTAGACCGTGTTGAAATTGAAAACGTCAACACAATGAAGAATTTAACAATTGTTTTCGGCGTAATTATTGCTTTATTCGGAGGAATTTTTGGATTTCTTGTGGTTTTAACAATGGTTTTCTCTTCTTCTGATGGTGAATTGTTCTCAAGTATTGCGTCGCTTTTGTCATCGGTTGTTTCGGTTGCGTTGCTGTTCAAAACGCATAGTTGGTTTAAAACCTTAAAGGAAAAAATTGAGTGGCTAAAATAAATTTCTAAAAACAGTAGACAAATTGAAAAATTATGCTATAATGATTGTAAGATGTCGAAACGCTTTCAGCGTTTCGACAAGCCACTTAAAGTGGCTTTCGCAAAATTAAATTGCATAATTTAATTTTGCACGACAATCATTATATAAATGCGTTGATTTGGGAATAGTAGCTGTAACGCTTTAAAACAACAGGGACGGCACTGCGTTGACTGAAACGGTGTCGGGTTTTAAATACGGTGAATGCACCCGAAAAGCAGGCAGGGGGAAATAAAGTATCTCTGCACGGGTAAGGTCCGTTAAAGTCTTGTCGGTTGTGTGACCGATTGAGTATAATTTCGAAGTGGAACCGCGTTTATAACGCCTTCGAAAGCCTTTATTGGCTTTCGAAGGTTTTTTGTTTATTAAATTATAAAATTAATTTCTGTTTGGAGGAAATATTTTGTTTAAGAGAATAAAAGAGGATATCCGTGCTGTTAAAGAACGTGACCCTGCGGCAAGAAGTTCGCTGGAAATTTTCTTTTTGTACCCCGGTGTCAGAGCGTTAAGGTATTATCGTTTGGCACATTGGTTATTCAAGCATAATATGAAGTTTTGGGCGAGGTTTGTGTCACAGTCGGCGGCACGTAAAACCGGAATTGAAATTCATCCCGGTGCTACAATCGGTCACCGCTTAGTTATCGACCACGGACACGGTGTGGTTATCGGTGAAACCGCCGAAATCGGTGATGATGTATTGATTTATCAGGGTGTTACTTTGGGCGGTACGGGTAAAGACGTCGGCAAGCGTCACCCGACAATCGGCAATAATGTTATGATTTGCAGCGGTGCCAAGGTTTTAGGACCGTTTAAGGTCGGGGATAACTCACGCGTTGCGGCAGGTGCCGTTGTGTTGGAGGAGGTTCCGCCTAACTGCACAGTGGTCGGTGTGCCGGCAAGAATTGTACGTCAGGACGGCAAGAAAATTGCTCCGCTTGACCAAGTTAATATACCTGACCCCGTAGCACAGCAGTTGAATGAAATGAATGAGAAAATCAATAAGCTAACTGAACAACTTGACAAATTATCTAAATAAATTAAGAGGTAAACAAAATGAAAATTTATAACACTTTAACCCGTACTAAAGATGAACTAAAAACGGTTGATGAGGGTCAGGTTAAAATTTACGCCTGCGGACCAACTGTTTACAACTATATCCATATCGGCAACGCACGTCCTTTGTGCGTATTCGATGTATTACGCAGATATTTAGAGTGGCGTGGACTTGACGTTCGTTTTGTTCAGAACTTTACCGATATTGACGATAAACTTATCAAAAAGGCAAACGAGGAGGGCATTACCGTTCCCGAAGTTGCCGAAAGATATATTAAGGAATTTTGGGTTGATGCAAAGGGTATGAACATTCGCGAGGCTACCGTTCACCCGAGAGCAACCGAAAATATTGACGCAATTATCGGCATTATCACCGAACTTATCGAAAAAGGTTTTGCTTATCCTTCAAACGGTGACGTTTATTTCCGCGCAAAGAAGTTTGACGAGTACGGCAAACTCTCACACCAACCGCTTGAGGATTTGGAGGCGGGCGCACGTATCGACGTTACCGATATTAAAGAAGACCCGATGGATTTCTGCCTTTGGAAAGGTGCAAAACCGGGCGAGCCATATTGGGAGTCGCCTTGGGGTGACGGACGACCGGGTTGGCATATCGAATGTTCGGCAATGGCAGGCAGATATCTGGGCAAAACCATTGACATTCACTGCGGCGGTCAGGATTTGATTTTCCCGCACCACGAAAACGAAATTGCACAGTCCGAATGTGCTAACGGTTGCGATTTTGCACATTATTGGATGCACAATGGCTATATCAATGTAGACAACCGTAAAATGTCGAAATCTTTAAACAACTTCTTCACTGTTCGTGAGGTTGCAGAAAAATTCGGTTATGAGCCGATTCGTTATATTATGATTTCTTCTCATTACCGCAGTCCCATTAACTATTCGGTTGAAATTATCGAGCAGGCTAAAAATTCGCTCGACCGCCTCTACCGTTGCCGTGAGGGGTTGGAATTTGCAATTAGTCACGCTGAAAACGGTGGAGAAACCCCTGCATTTTTGGAAGAATACAAGCAGAAATTCATAGAGGCTATGGATGATGACCTTAATACTGCTGACGCTTTGGGCGAAGTATTCCAAATGGTACGCGATATTAACAAATTGGTTGCTGAAAACGCAGGTAAAGCAACATTGGAAGCTTGCTTAAAGGCATTCAATGAGCTTTGCGATGTTTTGGGTCTTTTGTATATCAAAAAAGACGACAGTTTAGATTCGGAAATTGAGGATTTAATTGCTGAGCGTACTGCCGCTAAAAAGGCAAAAGACTTCCAGAAGGCTGATGCAATCCGTCAACAATTAAGTGATATGGGTATTATTTTAGAGGATACCCGCGAAGGCACAAAGTGGAGCCGCAAGTAATGACCACCTTAAAAAAAGAGCCGTTAGGCAAGTTCAGTATTTTTGTGAGTGACGAGCATACTTTTGGTACTGACGCTGTTCTGCTTGCCGATTTTGCGGGCAAAAAGCAGTCCCAAAACGCTTGCGATTTGGGAACAGGTTGCGGAATTATACCGCTTCTGTTACTTAAAAATGGTGTAGCCGAAAGGGTAAGCGGTGTAGAAATTCAAACAGCCGCCGCCGAAATAGCTACACAAAACGTTGAGTTAAACGGACTTGAGGACGTTCTCAATGTATATAATGCCGATTTAAAAGAGATTAAGTCGGTTTTGCCGAACGGTGAGTTTGATTTGGTGACCTGCAACCCGCCTTATAAAGCCGATGGTGCGGGAAGTCAAAACTTGAGTGAAGCTGAACGGATAGCACGTCACGAGGTTAAGTGTGTTTTTGCCGATGTGGTCAAAGCGGCAAAGCATTTATTGAAGTTCGGGGGTAGACTTTGCGTTTGCCACCGACCTGAACGTTTGACCGATATTTTCTGTGAAATGCGAGCCAACGGAATAGAGCCGAAAGTTTTACGCGAGGTTATTCAGCGTGAGGGCAAAGAGGCTTGGCTCGTGTTGGTTGAGGGTAAAGTCGGCGGTAAAAACGGATTAACGATTATGCAGCCACTTTATGTTGAAAAGGACGGACAACTCACTGACGAAATGATGGAAATTTACGGCGACTATAAGGAAAATCACGGTCGCGGAATTTGAAAGGAATTGAAATGAGCGGGAAACTTTATGTTGTTGGCACGCCGATAGGCAATTTGGGTGACTTTAGCCCAAGAGCTGCCGAAACACTCGAAAAGGTTGATTTTATAGCCGCAGAGGATACTCGCGTGTCGGTCAAATTGCTTAATCATTTTGGGATTAAAAAACCTATGATAAGTTATCATGAGCATAATAAAATTGCCCGCCGTGAAGAAATTGCCGAACGGATTTTGGCGGGCGAAAGCTGTGCAATTGTGACCGACGCCGGAATGCCGGCAATATCTGACCCGGGTGAAGATTTGGTGCGGTATTGCCGCGAAAAAGGGCTAGAGGTCGAGTCGGTGCCGGGCCCAAGTGCATTGATTACAGCACTTGCTATTTCGGGTATGCCGTCAGGCAGGTTCTCGTTTGAGGGATTTTTATCGGTCGATAAAAATCGCAGGCGTGAACATTTGGCAAAAATAAAGTCGGATGACCGTACTTTGATTTTTTATGAAGCACCGCACAAATTGGCAAACACGTTAACCGATTTGTTAAAAGTTTTCGGTGACCGTGAAATTGCATTGGTAAAAGAGCTCACAAAATTACATGAGTCTTGTGAGAGAACAACACTTTCTCTTGCTGTTGAAAAGTATTCAGACGGCAGTGCAAAGGGCGAATATGTATTGATTGTTTCGGGCGCTGTTGAAGAAAATGTCGAAAAGGAATACACACTTTCTGATGCCGTTAAGATGGCAAAAGAGTTTATTGAAAACGGAATGAGTCCTACATCTGCTGCAAAAAATGCCGCAAATGCAACCGGACTTCGCCGAAATGAAATTTATAAAGAATTGATATAAAATGATTAAAATGATGATAGTTAAAAGGCTTTTAGGTATAATCTTAGCTTTAGGTTTGTTGAGTGTGCTTGCAGGCTGTGGCGAAGTATATGATTTCGATACTGTTTCCGGCGTTAATAACTTTGCAACTGTTTCCAAAGGAAGTTCGGTTTTGTCTTCCGCAAAAGGAGAGACATTTGAAAGCCAAGGAAGTTCAGTAGCGTCGTCTGTTAAAGACGAGGTTTTTGAAAGTAAAGAAAGTTCTTCATTTGAGAATGAAAATTTGGACGAGTCGACCTCACATGAATCGGACGAGGACTCACAGACTGTGTACATAACGCCTACCGGCAAACGTTGGCATCTGAAGGCAAGTTGTGCCGGCAAAAATGCAACCGCTACAACACTTGAAAAAGCCAAAGAAAAGTCATTAACCCCGTGCAAGAAATGTGCATCGTGATTTTTAATTTTAAAGCGGCAGAAGATATTTTTTGCCGCTTTAAACCGCAATAGTAATATAAAAAATAACACTTGACATTTTGTTGTCTTTTGTATATAATAATGGTCGTTGAACGTGGAAATGACGCTTTCAAGGTCATTTCCACACCAAATCTTTGATTTGTTAACAAATTTTCAAAGAAAATTTGACAACGGCCATTGCAATGATGTAGAAAAGCAATCGAAATTTACGAAATTTGATTGCTTGAAAGCCGATTTATCGGCTTTTGTGGAAACGTTTAGCGTTTCCACGTTCCACAATCATTATAACCCTTGCAGCAAATTTTGGACGTTTAGCTCAGCTGGTAGAGCACCCGCTTGACGTGCGGGCGGTCGAGGGTTCGAGTCCCCCAGCGTCCACCAAGACCACTTCGTGAGAAGTGGTCTTTTCTATGAATAGGGTGTTTTTATGAAGAGATTTTTAAAATCAATATATAAACCATTGAAAACGTATACCGTTTCTTTTGTAAAATGGTTGGTCTTAGGACTGGGTGTGGGTATTGTCGGCGGTGTTGTGGGCACTGTTTTTGCAAAAACCATCGCGTTTGTAACAGCATTGAGATTGGCTAATGATTGGTTGATATTGTTATTGCCTTTGGGTGGCGTTGTTTCTGTCGCAATTTATAAACTTTTCAAGGTGACCGGTGTAGGTACAAATCAGGTTTTCGAAAGTGTCCGCACTGAGAAAAAAGTCCCGTATTTGTTGGCACCTGCTATTTTTGTCGGTGCGGCTATTACTCACCTTTTCGGCGGCTCGGCAGGACGTGAGGGCGCGGCTTTGCAGTTGGGCGGAAGTGTTGCTTCGGCGTTGGGGGGACTTTTGCACCTTGATAAGAAGACACAGCACATTTTGACAATGTGTGGAATGGCCGCGTTTTTCTCGGCATTGTTTGGAACTCCGGTTGGCGCGGGCGTTTTTGCTTTAGAAGTAGTCAGTGTTGGTCATTTTTGCTCGGCAGCATTTTTTCCGGTAGTGGTTTCAAGTGTTTCGGCGTATGCAGTGGGGATATTTTTGGGCAGCAAACCGGAATTTTTTTCGATAAATAATGTTCCCAATTTAAGTGTTGACAGCGTTTGGCGTGTAGTTGTGATTGCGATAGCCGGTGCTTTGGTCAGTGTTATATTTTGTAAGCTTATTCATTTTTCAGATAATAGCATTAAAAGTTTGATAAAAAATGAATATATTAGAATTATTGTTGGCGGTGTTGTTTTAGTTGGTTTGACTGCCTCAGTCGGCTCGCAACGTTATAATGGCGGCGGACTTGAAATTGTAGAGAAAATCTTTACCGACGGCGAAGTGAATTTCGAAGCATTTTTGCTGAAAATACTGTTTACCGTAATTACAATATCAGTTGGGTTTAAAGGCGGAGAAATTGTGCCAACTTTTTATATTGGGGCAACATTAGGTGCCACGGTTGGCGTGTTGGTTGGTGTTTCGCCCGCATTAGGTGCGGCTGTAGGTATGGCAGCAATGTTTTCAGGTGTTACCAATTGTCCTTTGTCAACAATAATTTTGTCTTTTGAACTTTTTAAAGGCCAAGGCTTCATTTTCTGTGCGATTGCGGCGGTTATTTCATTTATGCTTTCTGGCAATGTGGGACTTTATGAGGGTCAACGCTTGGTTTACTCTAAATTGCAGGACGAGGTAATCGATGTTAACGCAGGCTGATGTTGCTTACTTTTTCTTTAACGCTCCCCCAAAAAAACAACATCACAATACATAGCAATATAAGACTTAAGGCGGCGAGAGGGCTTGTGTGAACGGTGGCAGTGTCGGGTTGTATATTAAATGAGCCGGTCATGAGGTCGCGTGGGAGTACAGTTTCAAAAATCATCGCTAAAACATAAGACAAACCACCGTGCAAAAGTCGGGACAACAGCAGAATGGTAAATTTAGGTCGTAAACTTTCTGCTGAAGATATTACCTGAAAAATCACAGATATCCCGCCAAAGCCTAACAAAAATGCCGCAAACGGCAGTTGACTTCGCGTAATATTTGAAAGACCGATTGTCACTTCAAACAATGGTTTTACATTTTTGATATAATTTATATTAAACGTTGAAAGTCCGCTTGTAAGCCCTGCAAAAAATACAACAAAAATTGTTACGTTAAGCATCGTTTTACCTGCTTCCAAAACACTTAAAACAAAAATATCACTCAAAGCAGACCCTTCTCTTTTTGAAAGGGTCTGCTTTTTTGTTTTTCGGTTTTTAAAGAACGGTTGGTCGGGTAAAAATCTTACTGCTACGGCTAAAATAAAGGTGGATAAAAGGTGATAAACGAGTAATCGGTAACCGTCACTGCGAGAATTTAAAAAACTTTCCCCCACGGTTACAATTATAAAAGCAGGCCCGGCATTAACAGAAAAGGTTAGTATTTTTAAGGCTTTGCCCCGCGAGATTTTACCGTCAAGATAAAGGGAATTGAGAAGTTTCGCACCAACGGGGTATCCTGCAACCATAGATATTAAGAAAACGGAAGATTGGTCGGCATCAAGCCCTAACAACGGTCGGGTGATGGGTGAAATCAGTTTACCCAAAACTTGCCCTGCTCCGCTTTTTATAATAAAAAGTGAAATAGCAGTGAATATAAAAAGCGACGGAATGACAGAGTAAGCCGAAAGTGATAAGCCACGTATCACGCCTTGTCTTATTTCTGCCGAAAAAAGCAAAACCGTTACTGCTGTTGCCACTACCATTATCGTTAAAATCAGTTTTTTGAATTTCAGTGTATAGTTTACCATACGCTTCACCATCCATTCAGTAGAATATATGCCGTATTCTAAGAATGAATACACCGACAATATAATAAAATAGATACTACAAATATTTAAGGTGAGTGAATATGGCTAAAAAACTTAAACCCGATATGAAAACTCAAAAACCAAAATTAAGATTGTTTGAGCCGTTGCCGTTAATAACCGGGCCAATGATAAATTTAACCTCTAACCGAGAGGCTTCGGTAGACGGTTGCAGGGGAGTTGTAGACTATTATGACGACCGAATTAAGTTAAGTATTCAGGGCGGTACGGTGACATTTTTCGGTCAGGGACTGCACATCACCTCGTTTACTGAAAATTCGGCGGCGATTTCAGGCAGATTGCAAAACATTGAGTTTCAAGTGAGGAACGGTGACAATGATAGTTGACTTTTTGCAAAAATTATTGGGATATGTGCGGTTTTCCGTTCGTGGTGACTTCCCCGAAAGGCTGATTAACCAATTAGCCTTAAACGGTGTTTCGGTGTGGGGAATAGAACGCCGTCAAGACGAAATCTCGGCTTGCGTTTTAAAAAAAGATTACTTAAAAATTCGTGAATACCGAAGAAACAATCGAGTGTTTACCAAAGTTTTATCACGTCATGGACTACCTTTTTCGGCTCGTCGTTACCGATACAGAGTTGGGATTGCGGTAGGACTGGTGCTTTATTTTTCGGTTTTGATGTTTTTGTCAAGTCACATTTGGAACATTCGAGTGGAGGGTATTCAAAATCTTACTGAGCATGAGGTTTTATCCGCCTGTCGTGAAATTGGACTTTATGAAGGTCGGTTTAAATCAGGTCTTGACGCCGAAGAACTACGCACTCGATTGGCATTGAAATTGCCTGAAATTTCATGGGCGTCGGTTAATATTGAGGGTGTAAGAGCCACGGTAAACATTTCGGAAATTTCGACTTTAAAAAACCCGCCGCAGTCGGATTGCAACCTTATAGCCGAGCGTGACGGTGTAATTACTAAATTGGGCGTTACATCGGGGACAATTAAAATAAAACTTGGGCAGACGGTCAAAAAAGGAGATTTACTTGTGTCGGGAATCACCGAGTATAAAGACGGCACTTATAAATTTGGCGTTTCGTCGGGAGAGGTTATAGCCGAAACCGTGCGTGATACCGAGTTGTTTGTTCCTTTTAATCAGCAAAAAACGGTCAGGGTTTCAAAGCCTAACACACGTCGGGTGTTATCGGTATTCGGGGTTCACGTACCGTTTTACCTGGGGAGTGTTGACGGCCCTTATGAAACCGAAACCAAGGAGATAAAATATAAAAACAGTGAGATGTATTTGCCGGTCAAAATAACCGAAACCCTTTTTTATAAAACGGTGGTGGAGGAATACACCGTAACCAAGGCGGAGGCCGAGCAAATTGCTTTAACCCAACTTAAATTGTCAGAGCAAACTAACTTCAAAAATGCTGAAATTTTAAGCCGTGAAACCGAAATTGAGGTGACTGAAACGGGGTTGAAACTCAAAGCACAATATAAATTAAGAGAAAATATTGCAACTGAGGATTTATTGTTGATTTTAGATTAAAAATAATGTAAAATAAATAGTGAATAAGTATATACTTTAGTTTGTAATAAAACGGAAGTAAAAAGGCAGTGTGAAAATGGCAACAGAACAGATAATTAATATCGAACGTGTTGAATATGTTTATGGATTGTTCGGCAATTTGGACGAAAATATTCGTCTTATCGAACGTGAGTTTTCGGTGACGGTTGCTTTGCGGTCGGGCGAAATTAAAGTTTCGGGCGAGCCGGAGGGCGTTGACTGTGCGGTACGCACCATTAACGGACTATTGTCGCTTATCAGCAGAGGTGAAACCTTAACCGAGCAAAATATTCGTTACATTATGTCGTTGGCTGTTGACGGTGATGATAAGGGTATCGAAAAATTAAGCGATACCGACTGTATTTGTATTACATCAAAAGGCAAACCAATAAAGCCTAAAACTATAGGTCAAAAAAAATATGTCGAGGCAATAAGGGACAATACCGTTACCATCGGCGTTGGTCCTGCCGGTACAGGAAAAACTTATTTGGCGGTGGCAATGGCGGTAGCGGCTTTCAGAGCCAAAACGGTCAACCGTATAATTCTTACCCGACCTGCAGTTGAAGCGGGTGAAAAACTAGGCTTTTTGCCGGGCGACTTACAACAAAAGGTCGACCCGTATTTAAGACCCTTGTATGATCCACTTTTTGATATGCTTGGTGCTGAAAATTTCCAAAAATGTCAGGAACGTGGCGATATTGAGGTTGCACCGTTAGCTTATATGAGAGGTCGTACTTTAGACGACAGTTTTATTATTTTAGACGAAGCACAAAATACAACTTCAGAGCAGATGAAGATGTTTTTAACTCGTTTGGGTTTCAACTCAAAAGCGGTTGTAACAGGGGATATTACTCAGGTTGATTTGCCTGACGGTAAAAAGTCGGGTCTTAAAGAGGTTTTAAACATTTTAAAAGATGTTGATGATATTGCAATCAACAAGTTTTCGGAGCGTGACGTTGTTCGTCACCGACTTGTTCAGCAGATAATCAAAGCGTATGAAAAATACGAGGAAAAGAAACAAAGAGGGTAACAAAATATGGAAAATGAAAAGGTAAGAGTAGTTATAACTAACAAACAAAAAAAGGTAAAAATACCGACAGGCATAAGAATGCTGGTTCGTCGTGCTTGTGTGGCTGTTTTAAAAACGGAGGAGTTTTTGGACTCTGCCGAGGTTGAGGTTACGTTTGTTGATGATGACGAGATTCACGAACTTAATCGCGAATTTAGAAATATTGACCGCTCGACCGATGTTTTGTCATTCCCTTTGGGTGAAAATGGCGTGTATGATACCAATCCTTCAACGGGTGCTAAAATGCTTGGTGATGTGGTTATTTCTTTAGAGCATGCTGTGGCTCAAGCTGAAGAATACGGTCATACCTTACAGCGTGAGGTGGCTTTTTTGACAGTACACTCGATGTTGCATTTGTTGGGTTACGACCATGTCAACGGCGGTATTGAAGCCGAAACAATGCGTGAAAAGGAAGAGGCAGTTTTGGTTAAAATGGGGCTTTCACGCGAAGTTACTTTTATAACGGATATAGGTTGAGGAGTTAAAATGGATAATCAAAAAGCGGCATTTGTTGCCATTGTCGGACGTCCTAATGTTGGAAAATCGTCTTTACTTAATAAAATTTTGGGCCAAAAGGTGGCTATTGTGTCAAACAAGCCACAGACTACCCGCACTCGGATTATGGGTGTTAAAACCTTGGGTGACACTCAAATAGTTTATATCGACACACCGGGATTTCATAAACCTAAAAACAAATTGGGCGAAAGAATGATGGACTCGGTCTCGCAAGGGCTTTCCGATGTCGATGTTGTAATGCTTGTTGTTGAGGCTCAAACTAAATTTAAATTTAATCCCGAAGATATGCCTAAAGCCGAATTGGCTTTGATTGAAGAAATCAAAAACCGCAAATTAAAGGCAATTCTTTGTATCAATAAAATTGATTTACTTACTGATAAAAGTGATTTATTAGAGGTTATTTCCGCTTATCAAAATCTTTATGATTTTGATGCAATCATTCCTGTTTCAGCCGAGACGGGCGACGGTGTTGAAACATTGGTGGACGAGCAGTTAAAGTATGCTAAAGAGTCACCTCACTTTTTTGCCGATGATGAAGTCACTGACCAGGCTGACAGTGTTATGGTTACCGAACTTATCCGTGAAAAAATGTTGCATTTGTTGGACAAGGAAATCCCGCACGGTGTTGCAGTAGGGCTTGAACGCTTTTTTGAGCGTGACACAGTATCCGGTGAACCGATTATTGAGGCGGAAGCAATAATTTACTGTGAACGCGATTCTCATAAAGGCATTATTATCGGCAAAGGCGGTGCTTGTTTGAAAAAAATCGGCACCTTGGCACGAGAGGATATTGAAGAATTTTTCGGTTGCAAGTGCAACTTAAAACTTTGGGTTAAGGTTAAAGAGGATTGGCGTAACCGCGACGGACTTATTCGTTCGTTTGGTCTTGACAATAAATAACAGCCATATTTTTTTATGTTCTGACGCACAATAATTTCAAACAGATTATTTGGAGGTCGGAACTGTGAATTTAGAAAATTTGTGGGAAAACTTTTATAATTCGGGCAGTGTTGTTGATTATTTGAAATACTGCCAAACTTTAGAGAAAAAGGAGCAGAACAGCGTTGAAGTTCACGACCGACGGTTTGATAATAAAAGAGAATAATGTCGGTGAAAGTGACCGCGTTGTCGTTGCACTGACAAGGGACAAAGGCTTAATAAGTGCTTTTGTCAGCGGTGCCAGAAAGCCAAAATCGAAAAATGCCGCCTCAACGGCACTGCTTTCGTATTCCCACCTTTGTATAACTCAAACAAAGGATACCTATCGCATAACCGAGGCAGAGGCTATTGACGTTTTTTTCGGGGTCAGAAGTGATATTGAAAAGTTGAGTTTTGCTCAATATATTTGCGAACTGTGTCAGGTTTTAGTGCCTTATGAGGTTGAGGGCGAGGATTTTTTACGCCTTGCTTTAAATTCGCTTCACTACATAGAAAAGGATAAAATGGACGTTTACTCAATCAAGGCACTGACCGAGTTGCGATTGATGGTAATAGCCGGCTTTATGCCTGATTTGGTGGGTTGCAGAAACTGCGGAACCGACCGCGATTTTCCGCTTTGGTTGGACTTAAACGGCGGAGATATGCTTTGCAACAAGTGCAAAAGTGCTTCGGCAGTGTCAGGGGCGTTTGTTGAGTTGGACAAGACCACCTTTGCCGCAATGCGACATATCGTTTATTCCGAATTTTCAAAACTTTATTCTTTTACTTTGCCACCGCAAAACGCCAAGTATTTAAGTTTTGTGACCGAGCGGTATTTGTTGGCTCAAACTGAGCGTAGATTCAAAACGTTAGACTTTTTCCATAGCCTTGAAGTAAGGCTTTAAGGGATTTAGGAGATATAATGAACACATTACACCATTTAGAAGCGTTAGAACTTGATAAGGTTTTAAAAATGCTATCAACCCGTGCCGCAATAGAGGACGCCAAGGAGTTGGCATTGTCGCTTCGCCCCGAAACAGATTTTAAAAAAGTAGAAATACTGTTAAACGAAACTGACGATGCATTCAAATTGTCGGCAGGTTTCGGCTCGCCGTCTTTTGGCAGTGTGAAAAACGTTGCCAATCCTTTAGCAAGGGCTAAAAACGGTGGCGTTTTGTCAATGCGAGAGTTACTTGATATTGCCGAGGTTTTACGTATTATCCGTTCGTTAAAAGAATGGCGGGCTCATTGTGAAAATACTGACTCACCGTATGTCGCAAAGTATTTCGAGGCGTTAATCCCCAACCGCTATTTTGAGGATAAAATAACCACATCAATCCGTTCGGAAGATGAAATGGACGATAATGCCTCACCTAAATTAAAGGATATTCGCAGGAAAATCCATTCGAGTGAATTAAACGTCCGTGACCGCCTTGAAAAAATGATACGTTCGAGCAGTACCTCAAAATTTTTGCAGGATGCAATTATCACCCAACGTGACGGCAGATTTGTTGTGCCCGTAAGGGCAGACAGCCGTAATGAAGTTCCCGGACTTTTGCACGATACTTCGGGTTCGGGAGCAACATTGTTTATCGAGCCTATGGCGGTTGTTGAAATCAACAATGAAATCAGAGAACTTAAAATTAAAGAAAAAGAGGAAATTGACCGCATTTTAGCGGAACTGTCAAGCGAGGCAGCAACGTTTGCTCCTAATATTGCCACGTCGTACGAGGCAACGGTTAAACTGTGCTTGATTTTTGCCAAGGCATCATTGGCTTTTTCAATGCGAGCTTGCAAACCTCAGTTAAACCAAGAGGGCAAAATTTATCTTAAAAATGCACGTCATCCGTTGCTCGACCCTAAAACTGTCGTGCCGGTAACCATTCCGTTAGGCATAGAGTACGATACACTTATGATTACCGGACCTAATACCGGCGGTAAAACCGTTTCAATAAAAACGGTTGGACTGTTGACGTTGATGGCCATGTGCGGACTTATGTTGCCGGTGTCTGACGGCAGTCAAGTTTCGGTTTTCAAAAATGTTTTAGCCGATATCGGTGATGAGCAGAGCATTGAGCAATCGTTGTCTACTTTCTCATCGCATATGAAACGGATTATTGATATTATGGCGGTAGCAAACGAGCAGTCGCTTGTGCTAATTGACGAACTTGGAGCAGGTACCGACCCGGTTGAGGGCGCGGCGTTGGCACAGGCAATTTTGATGAAATTGCGTGAGAAAAATGCAAAAATTGCCGCCACTACACATTATGCTGAGTTAAAGTCGTATGCACTGGAAACCGACGGTGTTTGTAACGCGAGTTGTGAGTTTGATGTGCAGTCGTTAAAACCAACTTATAAACTTAATATTGGTCTGCCCGGCAGGTCGAATGCTTTTGCGATTTCCGAAAAATTAGGGTTAGACAAACAAACGGTCGAAATGGCAAAAAGCCTTGTTTCAGACGAGGATGCACGTTTTGAGCGTGTAGTTGCGGCACTTGAAACCGCCACAAGAGAGGCAGAAAAAGACCGTCAGGAAGCAAGCCGATTAAAAGGTGAGATGGAAGCTATGAAGTCGTCGCGTGATGCTGAGGCGGAAGAACTTCGAAAAAACCGCGACAAAACAATGGAAAAAGCTCGCGAGCAGGCTAATGCTTTGGTAGAAAGAGCAAGGGCCGAGGCAGAAAAGCTTTTATCAGAGCTTGAGGCTTTGAAAAAGAGCAAGGATTCAGCCGAAGAACGCATAAGACGGGCAAGAGCCGAAATGCGAGGAGGCTTAAAACGTTTAGAGGATGTTGCCGACCCCGTCGAAGCGACAGAAATTTCGGGCGGCGGTTTTTCAGCACCGCTTAAAAAGGGTGAAAAAGTCATTTTCCTTGACCTTAAAAAAGAGGTTACGGTTATAAGTGACCAAAAGGGTGACGAGGTCGAAATTTTAGCCGGAAGTATCAAAACCAAGGTTTTAGTTTCGCATTTGGCACCGAAACCAAAAAATAAAGGTACCGTGGCTAAAACCCGTACAGTTAAAAAAGCGGCAAATCCGGAGGGTAATGTCCGTTCGGCACAGTCCGAAATTGATATTCGTGGCTTTACGGGTGACGAAGCAGGCTTGGAACTTGACCGATTTATTGATAACTCCGTTATGGCAGGACTTAATACCGTTTGGATTATCCACGGCAAAGGTACCGGTGCGTTAAAGAAGGCAGTGCATGCGTATCTTCACACAAACAGAAGTGTTAAAGATTTCCGTTTTGGTCAGTACGGCGAGGGTGAAGACGGTGTAACTGTAGTCACCTTGAAATAATTGACAATTTTCATTTAAAGATATATAATTAAAATGTTATTTTGACAAAAAGAGGTGCAAAGTTGGAAAACCAAAAGCGTTACTTTTTTAAGGATTTTAAAAAATATTTACCCTTATTGCAAAATTTGGCAGGCAAGGATTTCAAAATAAAATACCGCCGAAGTGTTTTAGGTATTGCGTGGAGTATCCTTAACCCCTTACTCACGATGCTTGTTTTAACACTCGTTTTCGGCTTTATGTTTGGCATAAGGGATTACCCCAATGTGTCCGATTTTGCCTGCTTTTATATTGTCGGTGCGGCTATGTGGAACTTTTTTGCAGAGGCTACGTCAGGCTCTATGACCTCGATTTTGGCTTCGGCATCGCTTATTAAAAAGGTGTATATCCCAAAATACATTTTCCCGCTTGAAAAATGCCTTTTTGCGTTGATTAACTTCGCGTTTTCTTTGATTGCGGTTGCGATTGTTATGGCTATCCGCTTTGAGCATATTGACCCGGGCGTTACTTTGGTGATGTTACCTTTACCGATAATTTATTGCTTGCTTTTTGCGGTTGGCTTAAGCCTTCTTTTGTCGGCGGTCAGCGTATTTTTCCGCGACATTATTCACCTTTATGGCGTTATTTTGACCTTGTGGATGTACCTTACAACCTTGATTTATCCGTTGAGTATGATTGAAACAAGGATTGACAGGTCTTCCGCATTGCAGGTTGCGGCGTTGAGTCTTATTAAGTATAATCCCATGTCGGTTTACATAAACACATTCCGCGATGTTGTTTTGAATAACTCTTGGCCGACTTTGGAGCAGCATTTACTCTGTCTTGCTTACGGTGTGGTTATGCTTATTATCGGCGCACTTGTTTTCCGCAAGTTACAGAAGAAATTTATACTTTATATTTGATTAAAAGGAGGGGAAATGAATGCAGGAAAATTATGCGGTAGAGTTAAAGGATATTGAAATGCACTTTAATATGAGCAAGGAAAAACTGCAAAGTTTAAAAGAATACTTGCTGAAATTTTTAAAGCGTGAGCTTCAGTATGAAGATTTTGTTGCTTTGAACGGTGTTAGTTTGAATATTGAAAAAGGTGATGTTTTCGGCATCGTCGGTCTTAACGGTTCGGGCAAATCCACATTACTTAAAATTATTTCCGGCATTTTAACCCCAACTAAAGGTACAGTTGTAACCCGCGGTGTGATTGCACCGTTGATTGAATTGGGTGCCGGTTTCGATTTGGAACTCACTGCTCGCGAAAATATATATTTAAACGGCAGTGTTTTGGGCTTTTCAAAGGCTTATATGGATGAGCATTTTGATGAAATAGTCGAATTTTCCGAAATGCAGGATTTTTTAGATACACCTATGAAAAACTATTCTTCGGGTATGATTGCCCGCATAGGCTTTGCGATTGCCACAATGACTGTTCCTGATATTTTGATTGTTGACGAAATTTTAGCCGTTGGTGACTTTAAGTTCCAAGAAAAGTGCGAGGCACGCATTAATGAAATGATGAACAACGGACACACAACCGTTATTGTTGTCAGTCATTCGATGGGACAGATTGAGCGTCTTTGCCGCCATTGTGCTTGGTTAGAGCACGGAAACTTAAAAATGGTGGGTGACACCGAAACGGTCTGCAACGCTTATAAATCAGCGTATTAAAAAATCCTTGTTTCAAAATCTGATTCAAGTTTGAATGCTTTGGCTAGGGAGATATTTATGGAAAAGCAAAAAAGAATAGCCGCAATACACGATATTTCGTGTTTCGGTAAATGTTCTTTAACGGTTGCATTGCCAATAATTTCGGCAGCGGGTGTTGAAACGGCAGTTATACCGACTGCAATATTATCAACCCATACCGGTGGTTTTAAAGGCTTCACTTCATTGGATTTGACCGATGAAATGCCGAAAATTATTGACCATTGGGATAGTTTAAATTTAAAATTTGATGCGATTTACAGCGGATATTTAGGCTCAAAACAACAGATTGACATTGTTTGTGACTTCTTGGATAAATTTAAAGGGAAAAGCACGTTAGCAATCGTAGACCCCGCAATGGCGGATAACGGAAAAATGTACGCACTTTTTGATTTGGACTTTGCCCAAGAAATGAAAAAGCTTTGTATGAAAGCGGACATTATCGTGCCAAACGTGACCGAGGCATGCTTTATGCTGGGTGAAGAGTATATTCCGTCGGGATACGGCGAGGATTACATTGCCGATATATTGCATCGTTTGGCAGAGTTAGGGCCTAAAAAAATAGTGCTTACCGGTGTGCGATATGATGACAAAACGGTGGCGTCGGTCGCCTTTGACAGTGAAAAGAATGAAATCCATACAGTTTCGAGCGAACTTATTGAGGGTATGTTTCACGGAACGGGCGATGTTTTCGCAAGTGCTTTGACGGCAGCATTGCTTTGCGGTAAAAATATTTTCAAAGCCACAGAAATCGCGGTAGATTTTACCGTCGGTAGCATTAAGCGGACGAGTGAGTCGGGGCTTGAACGTTATGGAGTTGATTTTGAACGCGGTTTAGGTGAGTTTATAAATAAATTGAATGATTAAAATAACACAAAAAGCAACGGTTATTGACCGTTGCTTTTGTTTATAGTTGCACTTGAAAAATTGTCGAAAAACGAGTATAATTGTCACATAGTAAAATCGGTGTAAAATTTTTCCAAAAGAAAGGTGATTTTGGATGAGTTTCTCAAAATTGTGTTTAAAATATATATTAGAAATCACCAAAAATCTCAGACTTTTCGAAGGTTTTTGCCCGACGGCAAACAAATATTATAAAAAACTTCTCTGTTGATTCAAAAAAATCTTGTAATTAAGTTGAATTTAAGGTAAAATAATTTAGTGATATTCCGCAAGGCTAAAGCCTTGTTCCAATTGGAAAGGAAAGTGTATTATTATGACAAAAGAACGCAGAGTCGGTACAGTATCAAGAGGTATCCGTTGCCCCATTATTCGTGAGGGAGATGACCTTGCTAAAATCGTTGCCGACAGTGTGCTTGAAGCTGCTGAAATTGAAGGATTTGAGCTTCGCGACCGTGATGTTATTTCGTTGACCGAGTCGATTGTTGCTCGCTCGCAGGGTAACTATGCATCAGTTGATGATATTGCCGCTGATGTTAAAGCAAAACTTGGCGGAGAAACCGTCGGTGTTATTTTCCCGATTTTGTCGCGTAACCGTTTTGCAATCTGCTTAAAGGGTATCGCAAAGGGTTGTAAAAAAATTGTTCTTATGTTGAGCTACCCGTCTGACGAGGTTGGTAACTCATTGGCAACCTATGATTTGATTGATGCTAACGGCATTAACCCGTATTCCGACGTGTTGACTTTGGAAAGATACCGTGAGGTTTTCGGCGTTCAGAAGTTGCAGTTTACCGGTGTTGATTACGTTGAGTATTACCAGAATTTGATTAAGGACTGCGGGTGTGAGGTTGAAATCATCTTTGCTAATCAGGCAAAGGCAATTTTGGATTATACCGACTGTGTTCTCACTTGTGATATTCACACTCGTGCTAGAACAAAGCGTTTACTCAAAGCCGCCGGCGCTAAAATCGTTTGCGGCCTTGATGATATTCTTAATGCACCCGTTAACGGTAGCGGATGTAATGAGAAATACGGCTTGTTAGGTTCTAATAAGTCGACCGAGGACAAGATTAAGTTATTCCCTCGCGAGTGCAAGGATTTGGTTTTGGATATTCAAAAGAAAATCAAAGATGCAAGCGGTAAGAACGTCGAAGTAATGGTTTACGGTGACGGTGCATTTAAAGACCCCGTAGGTAAAATTTGGGAGTTGGCTGACCCGGTTGTTTCTCCTGCATTTACTGACGGACTTATTGGTACACCCAATGAGTTAAAGTTAAAATATCTCGCCGATAATGATTTCAAAGATTTGTCAGGTGATGAGCTTAAAAAAGCAATTTCGGATTCGATTAAGGCAAAAGACGGTTCGAGTTTGGTTGGTAATATGGCTGCTCAAGGTACAACTCCCCGTCAGTTGACCGACCTTATCGGTTCACTTTGTGACTTAACTTCCGGCTCGGGCGATAAGGGTACTCCTGTTGTTCTCGTTCAGGGATATTTCGATAACTATACTAATTGATAGATAGATGGAAAAAAGACAGGAGGAAATTAATATGGATACAAATGTACGTCCCGAGTCTATGGCTCGTATTACAACATTCGAATTGGCAAATGCTTTTATAGAGAGCCAGGTTAAAGCTATTCGCGAGCAGGTTAAAGACAGCAAAGTTTTGTTGGCTTTGTCCGGCGGTGTTGATTCTTCGGTTGTAGCCGCATTGCTCATTAAAGCTATCGGCAAACAACTTACCTGTGTTCACGTAAACCACGGTTTGATGAGAAAAGATGAGTCTGAAAATGTTGTTAAGATTTTCGGCGATGAGCTTGATGCAAACTTGGTTTATGTTGACGCTACTGATAGATTTTTAAATTTACTCGCAGGTGTCAGTGACCCTGAAAGCAAAAGAAAGATTATCGGTAAGGAATTTATCGAGGTTTTTGCTGATGAGGCAAGAAAATTAGAGGGCGTTGAGTATTTGGCTCAAGGCACAATTTATCCTGATATTTTGGAAAGCGTTAAGCAGGCAGAGGGTAAAAAGGCAGTCAAGTCACACCACAACGTCGGTGGATTGCCTGAGGACCTTAACTTCAAACTTGTTGAGCCGATTAAGTTGCTTTTCAAGGATGAGGTAAGAGTTGTAGGTGAGGCTTTAGGCTTGCCGCACGGTATGGTATACCGTCAGCCGTTCCCCGGCCCCGGTTTGGGTGTAAGATGTCTGGGTGCTATTACTCGTGACCGTTTACACGCTCTTCGTGAGGCTGATGCAATTTTGCGTGACGAGTTTGATAAAAATGGCCTTGCTGAAAAGGTTTGGCAGTATTTTGTTGTCATCCCCGATATTAAGAGTGTCGGCGTTCGTGACGAAAGCCGTTACGAAGGTTGGCCGGCAATCATCCGCGCAGTTAATACTACCGACGCTATGAGCGCTACAATTGAGGAAATTCCTTATGCAGTACTTCATAAAATCACTGACCGAATTACAAAAGAGGTAGAGGGTATCAACCGTGTCCTTTACGACCTCACCCCGAAGCCGGTCGGAACAATCGAGTGGGAATAATCCAAAACCCTCGAAAAAGCCTTATGTTACAGGGGTTTCATAGTTCGACAAGTTGTTTTGACAACACTTTGACAACACTCCATTTTAGGTGATGTAACTTAATATTAAACAAAAATGCTCTGCTTTTTATGGCAGAGCATTTTTTATCGGTATCAAGATTTAGTCTTTTATCTTTGCAATTAGTTCAACTAGATATGTGATGTTTTCGAGCACATCATCTTCCTGCTCTATGTGTTCAACTCTTTTAAGTACCTCTGTCAGTTCCGTTAGATACTGACAGAGGATTTTTAGAATACGACTATTAGGGTGAATGGTAATATCCTCACACATCAAGCGTTTGATTATGTACTCCTGCTTTGTAAGTCCAGAAGTCTTTACCAACATATCAATATGGTATGCCTCTTGCGGTGATACTCTAAAACCAACGCTCACACTACGCCACCGTTGTTTGCTGTCCAGATTCTTTGCTGACATCTGCCATTTCCTCCATATAGTAATGCAACATCAAAAATCCCACTTTGTAAGTTTGGTCATACTCATGTAAATCAGTATCAGACATCAGAGCAGGAACAGATATTTCATTCCGGAACAGGAAGTTGTAAAATATCGTACTATTATGCTGAAGATAATGAGTCACCACGCGATGAAATGCTTGTCAACGGCGGAATATCAGATTATTTTTCAATGCCAATTCGCACTACGGGAGATATATCAGAAGCCACTTTTGCTGTTGTAATACTTTCAAAAGACGGCATATTAAATTACATAGCTTTCGGTCCAATAGAGGATTACCAGATAAATATTAAGGAATTTATGCCGTAAAATATAAACTTTCAAAAAAAAGAGTCGGTTTAACCGGCTCTTTTTCATACTTATTATAACTCAATAAATTTAATTAGCTTACTGTTGACTGTATTAGCGAAAGTGCTTTTTAGGTTATTAGAGATAGAGGTGCAATATTTTTGTCGAACAAGTAAGATGTAAAGAGTCAAAAAGCGTCGTTTAAAATGTTAATTTTAAACGACGCTTTTTATTTATTCAAAGAATTGTGATTTTTAGTTTGTTTTAATTGACAAAATTAATTAGAGGTGATAGAATTATTTTGTATAAGTGTACCCAAAAATAGATTTCAGGAAGGGTTTTTATAATGGCAGTTACTGCACAGTTAGAAACGGAACAAAAAATAGAAGAGTTGCTCGGCAAAGAAGAATTAACCTTTAACGAAGAAGAACTTCGAAAAGGTTATAATAGTTTTTATAACAAAGTTGTTAAAAGAATTATAGATGTAATAATAGCCAGTATTGCCGTTGTTGTTCTGTTGCCGTATTACATATTTATTGGTTTATGTGTCGTCATCGAAAGCGGTTTCCCGATTTTTTATCGTGCGGACCGTGGCGGATATAAAGGCAAACCTTTTAAAATTAATAAATTTAGAAGTATGGTCAAGAATGCGGATAAAATTGGCGGTGGCACAACAGCTTTGAATGATAGCCGTATAACTCGGGTAGGTGCTTTTTTAAGGAAAACCAAATTAGATGAAATACCGCAACTTTTTAATATTATCAGCGGTAGTATGAGTTTTATAGGTCCAAGACCGGAGCTTTTACAATACACCGACAAGTATGATGCTCTTGAAAAGAACATTTTAAACGTTCGCCCGGGTATTACCGATTTCAGTTCATTGACGTTTATAAGCTTAGATGAAATTGTGGGCGATTGTGATGCCGATGAGATGTATGAAAAGTATGTCTTAAAAAAGAAAAACGCATTAAGGCTTAAATATGTCAAAGAGGTTTCCTTTAAAACGGATTTCAAGTTGTTTTTCGCAACCGTTTTCAGTGTCCTTAAAAAAATAGTAACGGTTCTCAAAAAAATATGTAAAAAGTAGGATTTTTTATGGAATACATAACACTTAAAAATTCAAATCTTAAAGTTTCCCGCTTTCAAATGGGAGGTTGCCCTATGGGTGGCTTCGGATGGGGAGAAACTCACGAACAGGATTTTTTGGACGCAATAGACGTTGCTATTGATAAAGGCGTAAATTTTTTCGATACTGCTGATGTGTACGGACTTGGTCAAAGTGAACTGACTTTGGCAAAGGGTATTAAAGGCAGAAGAGATAAGGTAATAATTCAGTCGAAGTTTGGTGTAAAGCGTCAGGACGGGCAAACCGTTTATGATAACAGTCCGACCTATATGCGTCACGCCTTAGAGGAGAGTTTAAAAAGACTTAATACTGATTATATTGATGTTTATGTTATTCATTACCGCGATAACACTCCGATTGAAGAGGTTGTTGACGGTTTGAAAGCACTACAAAAAGAGGGAAAAATCCGTTATTTTGGTTTGAGTAACATTTCAAAAGAAAACCTAAATGAACTGTTACCTTATAAAAATCTTTTTGTGAATTGTCAGCATGAGTATTCTCTTGCCTGCCGTATTCACGAGGCGGCGTTGCTTGAGGAGGCCGAAAAGCTTAATGTTACGCCGTTGACTTGGGGAAGCTTGGGACAGGGCATTTTGACCGGCAAGTATGACATAAACACGGTATTCGGTGTCGACGACAGAAGAAGCCGCGAAATTTATGTCAATTTCCACGGCGAAAAGTTAAAGAAGAATTTAGAAATTGTTGAAAAGATGAAACCTATTGCAGAAAAGTATAATACAACAGTTTCGGCAGTTGCAATTCGGTTTATTTTGGACAATCTAAAAGACTCGGTTGTTATTGCCGGCGTTAAAACTGCAGGAGAAATGCTTTCAAATTTAAAGGCTCTTGATTGGCATTTAACTAAAGAAGAACTTGGAATTTTAAACGAGGTTTCGTTATGAGTCTGCAAACCAAAAGACAAGACATAGATATTTTGTATTCGATAGGTGCAATTCTTGCTGTCTTTGGACATTCTCATCCAAATGATTGGGCAAGCTTTGATGGAACGGTGTTTTATCATATAATTGTTTTTATTTATACTTTTCATATGCCCTTGTTTTTTGTTATAGCCGGTATTTTGCTTTATAACTCAAATTCAATTAAGTCAAAAAGCTTTGGAGTATTTATTAAAGAAAAGGCGTTCAAGCTTTTGACGCCCTATGCAGTTTTAAGCGTGGTATTTTTAATTCCAAAGGGGTATATTGAACATAGTGGCTTTGACTTTTTGAATTTTGGATTTGTTATAAAATCTTTTTTAATTCCAAGACAAAATACTTGGGGGCATTTTTGGTTTCTTCCAACCTTATTTATCTGCTATGTTATATTGGGCAGCATAAAGAAGTTGTTGCTTGGCGTAGATAAAAAATATACCACACCGGTTGTTCTTTTGCTTTCGGTTGTAAGTGCTTATTTTTGGCTTAATCCGATTAAAACAGATTGGTTCGCATTTAAGGATGTTACTGAAAATTTGTTTTATATGTCGTTGGGCGTATGGTTCGCTTCACTTGAAAATATAATCAATTCAAATATGCATAAATATTTAAAGGGGATAGTGGCTGCTGTTCTTTTTGCAGTTTCTGTTGCACTTTATGTTTTTAAATACAGTTATGAGATTAAGTTAGCTATTTCAATTTGTATGGTTTTGGCGTTGATTTTTTTGGCGAAAAGTATTGAGGGGCTTTTACAAAAACAGTTTGAGTTTATTAGCAAAAATGTTTTCACAATTTACATTTACTCTTGGATATTCCAATCGTTCGCGATGGTTTTGTTAGAACGTTTGGATGTTAACCTTATTGTTATGGCACCTACAATGTTTATTGTTGGTATTATAATTCCGTTAATAATAGTATTGATATATAAAAATCAAAATAAGTTTAAATGCAAATTCTTTGATTTGTGTTTAGGTGTAAGATAGGAGATAGTATGGACAGTTACGCTCTTGCTTGGAAAATCAGACGTCACGGAATCGAAATGACCCATCTTTCAGGTGGCAGTCATATCGGTGCGATTATGTCGGTCGCTGATATTGTCGCAGTGCTTTATACCGAAATTTTAAAAGTTGACCCTAAAAATCCTTGTCTTGAAGATAGGGATAGATTTATATTGAGCAAAGGACATGCAGGGGCATCGATTTATGCCGCTTTGGCTGAAAGCGGTTTCTTTGACGTTGAAGAGCTTAAAACCCATTATCAAGATGGAAGCCGATTAAGCGGTCACGTATCTCATAAAGTTCCCGGTGTTGATTTTTCAACGGGTTCATTGGGTCATGGACTTTCGGCTGCGGCAGGTATGGCATATGCATTTAAAAAGGACGGCAAAAATGCACGAGCTTTTGTTGTAATGGGCGACGGTGAGTGTAATGAAGGCTCGGTTTTTGAGGCAGCACTTTTTGCTAATCATTTCAGACTTAATAATTTGATTGCCGTTGTTGACCATAACCGTATGCAGAGTCTGGATTATAACGAGAACACCCTTGAAATTGAGGATATGGGTGCAAAGTGGCGTGCATTTGGTTGGAACGTTATTGATATTGACGGACATAACCACGACGAGTTGAAATCAGCGTTTAATAACGCTTTGGCGGAGAATGACAAACCTACGGTAATTATTGCAAATACTGTGAAGGGTAAAGGCGTTCCCTTTATGGAGATGGATATTTTGTGGCATTACCGTTTCCCTCACAGTGGTTGGGAGTATGACACCGCTGTGACTGAATTACATAAAATAAAGCCCGAGGGCGTTATAGATGTTTATACGCCAAACGGCATTGAGAACCCTAACTTGAATACTGAGCTTGACGGAAAAGACCATACAATGACTGAAACGTGGAAACCTTCGTTTTTAGAGAAACCGAGAAGGGTTAATTCTTTACGAGATGTAGAAATTAAAAAAGCTATAAAGGAGGGGAAATAAATGAGAGATACATTTGTTAAAACCTTAATAGAGCTTGCTAAAAAAGATAAAAACATTGAACTTGTTACAGGCGACCTTGGGTTTGGTGTTTTAAAGCCGTATTGGGAGGCATTGCCCGACCAGTTCACAAATGCCGGTATTGCAGAACAAAATATGACCACAATGGCAGCAGGTATGGCACTGGCAGGAAAGACCGTTTTTACATATTCAATAGGCAATTTCCCAACACTTCGCTGTTTAGAGCAAATAAGAAACGACTGTGCATATCATAACGCAAACGTTAAGATTGTCTGTGTCGGCGGTGGCTTTGTTTACGGCTCGTTAGGTATGAGTCATCACGCTACCGAGGATATTGCAATATTGCGCGCACTGCCCGATGTTGTGGTTTTGGCCCCGGGTGACCTTTTGGAAGCCGAGGAAGCCACAAAGGCGATGGTCAAGCATAACGGAACTTGTTATTTAAGGCTTGGCCGTGGCGGTGAAAAACGAATCCACAAAAAAATAGAGAATTTTCAAATCGGCAAGGCCATAAAGGTTAAAGACGGAGAAAAGGTTGCGATTTTTTCAACGGGTGCGATTTTTGAAGAGGTTGAAAGTGCAGTTGAACTTTTAAAACTTAAAGGTATTGACCCCGCAGTTTATACCTTCCCGACCGTAAAACCGTTAGATACAGAGGTTATAAATAAAATTGCTAAGAACTTTGACCTTATTGTCACGGTAGAGGAGCAAAATATTGTTGGCGGTTTCGGTTCGGCTGTGGCAGAGGTGCTTGCTGAACAGATAACCAATGCAAGACTTCTTAGAATAGGACTTAACGATACGTATTCGACTATCGTGGGTAGTCAGAAATATTTGAGGAGTCAGTTTGGAATCGATTCGGCAGGTATTGCAGAAAAAATATTAAAGGTTTTATAGGAAGTAGTTTATGAGCAAACGGGTTTTAATAGTTGTGAATGATTTTACAACCGTTTATAATTTTAGGATTGAACTTGTTGAATATCTGATAAAAATGGGACTTGAGGTTTTTATTGCATTGCCATCTGATGAGCGTAATGTCAAATTAACCGAAAAAGGTGCCAACGTGATTGAGATTAAAATCAACCGTTTCGGCACAAATCCCATTGAAGATTTTAAAACAACTTTAGAAATAAGGAAAATTATAAAAGACATAAAACCCGACATTGTGTTTACATATACCGCAAAACCGAACATTTACGGTGGACTTGCTTGTAGAATCACAAAAACGCCGTATGTTGCGAATGTGACAGGTCTTGGTGCGAATTTTGAAAAACAAAACATTATTGCAAAAATAATGTTGGTTCTTCAAAAGATTGCATACAAAAAAGCGGAAATGGTGTTTTTCCAAAACAGTAGCAATCTCGAGTTTTTTAAAGCAAAAAAGGTTGTTACAAAACGGCTCGGGTTATTGCCGGGTTCGGGCGTCAATCTGAGTGCAAATCCATTTGAAGAATATCCAAAAAACAAGACAACAAAATTTATTACTGTTGCGAGAGTTCGTAAAGACAAAGGCTATGACGAGTTGTTTTATGCAATTAATAAGGCAACAGAAAACAAACTCAATGCAGAGTTTCACATTGTCGGCTGGTATGAGGACGATGAGTATAAATCAAAGGTCGAAGCTTTTGAAAATCATGACAACGTCATTTTTTATAATGGCGTTGAACATGAAGTGGTGCATAAACTGTTGGCGAGTTGCGACTGTTTGATTCATCCTTCGCATCATGAAGGTATGAGTAACGTTGTATTAGAAGCAGCAGCCTGCGGCAGAGCCTCGATTGTGTCTGATATCCCAGGTTGTGTAGAGGGTGTGAACGACCAAGAAACAGGTTTTTACTTTACTGTTAAAGATGCCGAAGAACTGTATGAAAAAATCGAAAATTTCTGTGGCTTAACAAATGACGAAAAGGCAAAAATGGGTAAATTAGCCCGCGAAAAAGTGGAAAAAGAATTTGACAGGCAAATTATTATCGACAAATATTATGAGTTTTTAAAATAGAGGGGTAATAGAAATGTCGTTATATCAAAAAATCGTAAATAGAGAAGAAAAAGTTTCACTTGTAGGACTTGGCTATGTAGGAATGCCTATTGCGGTTGCTTTTGCAAAAAAGGTTGATGTTATCGGTTTTGACCTCAATAAAAAGAAAATAGAACTTTACAAAAGCGGTATCGACCCGACAAACGAAGTCGGAAATGATGCCATCAAAAACACAACGGTTGAGTTTACTGCCGATGAAACTAAACTTCGTGAGGCAAAATTCCATATCGTAGCAGTGCCGACACCTGTAAATGATGACCATACGCCCGATTTAACACCGGTTGAAGGTGCTTCTCAAATCGTTGGTCGTAACCTTACAAAAGGCTCAATCGTAGTATATGAATCCACTGTTTACCCCGGTGTTACAGAGGATGTTTGCGTTCCCATTTTGGAAAAAGAGTCGGGACTTAAATGCGGTGTAGATTTTAAGGTCGGTTACAGCCCTGAAAGAATTAATCCCGGTGACAAGGTACATAGGCTTGAAACCATTGTAAAAATCGTTTCGGGTATGGACGAGGAATCTTTGGAAGAAATTGCAAAGGTTTATGAGCTTGTTGTTGAAGCAGGTGTTCACAGAGCAGAAAGCATTAAGGTTGCCGAAGCTGCAAAGGTTATTGAAAACAGCCAGCGTGACATTAATATTGCCTTTATGAACGAACTTTCGATTATTTTCAATAAAATCGGTATTGATACAAAATCAGTTTTAAAGGCTGCAGGTACCAAGTGGAATTTCTTAAAATTCTTTCCCGGTCTTGTAGGCGGACACTGTATCGGTGTTGACCCGTATTATTTGACATATAAAGCAGAAATGTTGGGCTATCACAGTCAGGTAATATTGGCAGGCAGAAGAATTAATGATGATATGGGTAAATATGTTGCCGAAAACTGCGTTAAGAACCTTATTAAGTGCGAAAAGTCTGTAAAAAATGCAAAAGTCGCAATTTTAGGCTTTACTTTTAAAGAAAATTGCCCTGATACACGTAACAGTAAGGTTTTCGATATTGTGAAAGAATTTCGTGAATACGGTATTGAGCCGGTAATTGCCGACCCTGAAGCAGACGCCGGCGAGGCAAAAGCGTTATACGGCATTGAGTTTGTTGATATAGATACTATTAAAAATATGGACGCCGTTATAATGGCTGTTTCACACGAATGTTTCTCTAAATTTACTTTGCCTGAGGTTGACAAATTCTTTGGCGATGGTAAAAAGGTACTTTTAGACATCAAAGGCGTATTAGATAGAAAAGAATACGAAGAAAACGGTTATTGTTATTGGAGACTGTAAAAATGGGTTATAAACATCTTAAATTTCCTGAAAACACATTATTTTTGGTCACGGGCGGAGCAGGTTTTATCGGCTCTAACCTTTGTGAAGCAATACTCAATTTGGGGTATAAGGTGCGTTGCTTAGACGACCTTTCAACCGGCAAGCAGGAAAATGTTGATTTGTTTATCAATAACCCTAATTATGAATTTATTAAAGGGGATATTAAGGATTTTGAGACCTGCAAAAAGGCTTGCGAGGGTGTAGATTATGTGCTTAATCAGGCTGCTTGGGGCAGTGTTCCAAGAAGTATTGAGATGCCGCTGTTTTACAATGTAAACAATATTACAGGCACACTCAATATGCTTGAAGCAGCAAGACAAAACGGAGTCAAAAAGTTTGTTTATGCATCTTCCAGTTCGGTTTACGGCGATGAGCCTAATCTCCCTAAAACCGAAGGCAGAGAGGGTAATTTGCTTTCCCCGTATGCCCTAACCAAGCGTTGCGATGAAGAATGGGCAAAGCAATATACACTGCATTACGGACTTGATACGTACGGACTCCGTTATTTTAATGTTTTCGGTCGCAGGCAAAATCCTGACGGTGCGTATGCGGCGGTTATCCCTAAATTTATAAAAATGTTGCTTAATGATGAAGTGCCTACCATTAACGGTGACGGAAAACAGAGCCGTGATTTCACTTATATTGAAAATGTTATTGAAGCCAACCTAAAGGCTTGTTTGGCACCGTCAGAAGCAGCAGGCAATGCCTTTAATGTAGCATACGGCGGCAGAGAATATTTAATTGATATTTATAATACTTTAACTACCGCGTTAAATAAGGATATTAAGCCGAATTTCGGGCCTGACCGTAAGGGCGACATCAAGCATAGTAACGCTGATATTTCAAAGGCAAGAACTTTGCTCGGTTATGACCCCGATTACGACTTTAAGCGTGGCTTAAACGAGGCTATTGAGTGGTATAAGGAGAATTTGTAAGATAATGAAAAAGGTAATGATTGTTTTTGGCACACGACCTGAAGCAATTAAGATGTGTCCGCTGGTAAATGAACTTAAAAGTCGTAACGGTTTTGAGGCTATAGTATGTGTTACCGGTCAACATAGAGAAATGTTGGACCAGGTTTTAGAGGTTTTTGATGTTGTGCCTGATTATGACCTTAGTGTTATGAAAGAAAAACAAACACTTTTTGATATTACGGTTGATATTTTAAATTCAATTAAAGAAGTCATATTAAAGGTGTCTCCGGATGTGGTTTTGGTACATGGAGATACTTCTACCACGTTTGTTACAACATTAGCGTGTTTTTATTTAAAAGTTCCAGTTGGTCATGTAGAAGCAGGTTTGAGAACATATAATATATATTATCCTTATCCGGAGGAATTTAACAGACAAGCGGTTGGCTTGATTTCTCAATTCAATTTCTCACCAACAGAATTGTCAAAACAAAATCTTTTAAATGAAGGAAAAGCAGAGGAAAGTATTTTCGTTACCGGAAACACAGCAATTGATGCTTTGAAAACAACAGTTAAAGATGATTATTTTCATGAAGAATTGCTTTGGGCAAAAGATTCGCGGTTAATTATCATTACAGCTCATAGAAGAGAAAATCTTGG
>JAZOQN010000080.1:0-17405 GCA_045656125.1 Acutalibacteraceae bacterium | reverse complement strand
TTTTCAACAGCCTTAATAAGACCGACATTACCCTCCTGAATCAAGTCAAGGAAGTGCATACCGCGACCGACATAACGCTTTGCGATAGATACAACCAAACGTAAGTTAGCCTCGGTCAAACGCTTTTTAGCAAACGAGTTGCCCTCACCGATACGCTTTGCAAGTTCAATTTCCTCATCAGGAGAAAGCAACGGAACGCGTCCGATTTCTTTCAAATAAACCTTAACCGGGTCGTCAAGAGAAATCGAGTCCATAGATGCGACAGCATCCTCAATTTTCTCAACGTCTTCGATTTCAGCCATTTTAAGGTCTTCATCAGTCGGGTCGGCAAAATCAAGGTCAAGTAGCGGAGGCTCCATTTCCAAATTTTCAAGATTATCGGGAATTTCATCTTCAATATCCAAAAAATCTTCTTTGTGGTCGGAATCGTCTGCTTTTGTATAGCTATCTTCGATTAAATTATCATCGCCATGTGAAGTGGTTTCAATAATATCATCAACTTCAGTTTTAGTGTTTTTCTTTTTCTTTTCCATAATTATTACCCCATATTCCTTTTATTTTTTACAAATTTTCGGTCGATATTCATCATATCAATACTGAAATTACTTCTTTTTAGCTTTGATAATATCAGCCATTGCACTTGCCCAAGCATCATCATCAAGTCCCGCTATATCAGGCTTGTCCGCAGTTTTACGCTCAGCTAAAATCACATCAATACTGTCACTCAAAACCTTTTCGTGATTAGAGTCAGCCACGCCAACCATGAGCATTTTGGTGACGTATCCTATTTCATCTGGCGAAAACTCATCACCCAAAAGAACCAAGTCAAAACTATGTCCCGTTTCGATAATGCTGACAACCCGTTCAAATAATTTTCGGTTGAAATCCGTCAGGAAATCTGACGGGTCTAACCTCAATTTGACCGATTCAAGTGAATCGGGGTGCCTTACAAGTGCCGAAATCACAGTTTCCTCCGCCGTGGCGGCTTTCTTGAACTGTTGCCTTTGGGGGTTGACCTCATTCCGCTTTTGTGTGGGAGTTATTACCTCCTGCAACTCTTTACGGCTTTGCTGACGGCGTTTAGAATCCTGAGCATTTTTTACAATAGCAAGCAAACGTTCTTTTGAAACACCGTATTTTTCCGAAAGCCGACCGGTATAAAGGTCAACTGCAATCGGGTCGTTCAACGCCGCTAAAACCTCGCAAGCTTTGTTAAGGTATTTCAGTTTGCCGTCGGTAGCTTCCAAATCAATATCCCTTGCCGCAGTTAACAACTGATAATCAATAGCACTCATTGCAGTATCCAAAAGTTTTTGAAAACGTGCATTACCGTGTTTTTTGATAAATTCATCAGGGTCTTTACATTCGGGCAATCGTAAAATTTTAATATCTACACCTACATTTTTGAGAATCCCTAATGCACGGTCAGTTGCTTTTTCACCTGCACTGTCGGCATCCATAGTCAGCACAACTTCTTTTGTATACCTTGCAAGCACTCTCGCCTGCTCCTCGGTAAACGATGTGCCTAATGCCGCAACTGCAGTGGTGAATCCTGCTTGATGCAGTGCTATAACGTCCATATTGCCCTCAACCAAAATCGCCTGCTTGGAGCAGTCTTTTTTAGCAAAATTCAGAGCAAACATATTGTGACTCTTTTTATAAACAGGTGTATCCGAGGTATTTATGTATTTCCCGCCCTGCTTTTCATTACCCGGCATTGCTCTGCCTGAAAAACCTATAACCTTGCCGTGAATATTAATTATCGGGAACATTATGCGGTTACGGAAACGGTCATAAGTAAACTGACGCCCGTTTTTATCCTTTTTCTCTGACTTGCCAACAAGGTCAGCCGCCGCAATAACATAATCGGTAAAGCCTTTTTTTCTTAAATGATTCTCCAAAGCGTGCCAATCATCAGGTGCAAAGCCTAAACCAAAATGTTTAATGGTCTTTAAAGACAAGCCTCTGCCTAAAAAATAGTCAAGCCCTGCCTTGCCTTCGGGACTCATCAACACAGAATGGAAAAACCTACCCGCCTCACTGTTGACGGCATAAATATCATTCTTTAACTTCTGCTCTTTATCGTCCTTGGTTTCCTCGGGCAAACGAAGTCCCGCCTTATCGGCTAACTTTCTTACAGCGTCAATATAATCCAAATTTTCCATTCGCATGGTAAAGGTGATTATATCGCCACCCTGACCGCAACCGAAGCAGTAGTACGAGCCGTTTTCAGGATAAACCGTAAACGAGGGTGTTTTTTCGTTATGGAACGGGCAGAGACCAACAAGATTACTTCCGCGTCGCTTTAAAGCTATGTACGGAGATAAAACCGATTCAACATCATTACGGTATTTTAATTCCATCAAAAATTCCTGCGGTAACGCCATAACACCCCTCCATAACCAAAGCATTCAAACCCGAATCAGATTTTGAAATAAGGGTTTTTCGTTGTTGCTTTGTTAAAATACTCGTAAATCCGACAGGATTTACTGCGTTTTGTGCCTCGCACACCAAAAAACCCTTTATTGACAAAATTCTGCGACCTTAAAGGTGCGGTTTTTTGTATGGATTTTGGTGAAGCGAAGCGTATAAGGCTAACGCCTATACGCGACAATGAACCGAAAGACACCCAAAAACCGCCCTTTAAGGCTGGTTCGGGTTTGAATGCTTTGGTTAAAATAATTATCTATTCTATTATTCGAAAATTTATCGCGAAATACTTTTTTTATTTTCAAAAAACCTCAAATTTTTTATTATTTTCAGTATAATTAAAAATTGAGTCGAACAAAACTTAGTCCGACTCAAAAAAAACTTATACTTCAGCATAGCCCGAGCCTACAATTTCGGGCTCTAATCTTCCGCAAAACGTGTCCTTGAATTTTAATTTACAATTTTCAAAATTTTCTGCAGTGATTGAAAATGAAACAGTAACGTTTTCGGTAAATTCATTGTTACTTACCTTTCCGCCACAGTCACAAATCAGCCTTTCAACACTCGAATGGTCGGAATACTGACAAGTAACCGCCACCTCATAACACTGACGCATTAAGGCGATACCGGCATTTTCAACGGCTTTGCTTGCCGCCGCGGTGTACGCACGTACAAGTCCTCCTGTGCCTAACAAAACTCCGCCGAAATAACGGGTTACTACCATACAGCAATCGGTCAAGCCCTGCTTACGTAAAACCTCCAGAGTCGGCATACCGGCAGTTGAATGAGGCTCACCGTCATCGGAAAACCTTGTTATGTTGTTGTCCCTTAAAATATAAGCATAAACATTATGCCTTGCGCCAAAGGTTTCTTTTTTGCGTTTTTCGATAAAATCCAACGCCTCGCTTTCGGTTTTACAAGGAATAACACTTCCGATAAATCTTGAGCGTTTTTCCTCATATTCGCCCTCTGCCGAAGTTCTGACGGTCTTGTACTCGTTCATTTTCTCACCTGCCTAAAATTAAAAAATGAAAGATAAAACCGCAGTTGAATACAACTGCGGTTTAAGTTTACTGAAACAATTATTTAGCATCCATGCCAAAACGTTTTTTGAATCTGTCTACGCGACCACCGGTATCGACCAACTTCTGTCTGCCGGTAAAAAACGGATGACATTTGGAGCAAATATCCAAACGGATATCTTTCTTGGTTGAGCGAGTTTCAAACTCTGCTCCGCAAGCACACTTTACAACAACTGTCTCATACTGCGGATGAATACCCTCTTTCATGTTGTCACCCCTCTCCTTTTCTTCACATCAGTAAAGGAATAATACCACATTTATATCTAAATTGCAAGCATTATTTTTTAAAATTTAATATTTTTTTATCAACCGAAAATTTTAGACAACTTGAACTTAGTTTTTTCAAATACTTCAACAACTTTAAATCTTGCTTTATAGCGGGTTGGCTGTTCAACAATTTCTGCTGTATCTTCTTTCAAAACGCCCGAAAATCCTTGGTTTTCACTTGCGGCCGGCAAGCACACCGCCGGAAACATTACACACCACCAATTATGCCCCTGCCCTGAACCGATAATAACCCTCAAAGCCTCATAAGTTCCTGCAGGCAAAGAAAAATTTTCATAATCTCTTGTTTCAAACATAGTGTCGGCAATCTCGACTTTTACATCATAACTGTAACCGTTTTCCAGGATAACCTTTTTTGCTTCATCAGTGAACAACTTTAAATTTTCTTTTGCAACCAGAACCGCCTGTTCTTCGGTTTCGCAACCCACAAAAACGGTTTCCGACACTGTCAAAAGTCTGTCCCTGACCTTTAACTTTAACGCTTGGTCGGTGTCACTGTCGGAGTTTGCTAAAATGTGCAACCTTAAAACATTCTCACGAATTTCATCACATTTCGCGTCAAATCCCGCAACACTCATTGCCAACACCGTAACCATTGCACAGCAAAGTGAACGGAAAGCGACCTTACGGTCAAAATTTTTAATGATTTTTTTAATAAGTACAAACAAAATAACACTTCCTTTTAATTTCTTTCAAGGAAATTATTGGCAGAAGTGTTATCGTTTAATCAATATTCTGTTTTTTTCACAACCAACTGCAGTCGGCTGAACCAAAAAACTTTGGAATCCGCTGGTTTTAAAAGCATCAAAACCCTTTAACGCTTTTTTAGGATTATCATAAACCGCAATCACCGACGGACCTGCTCCCGAAAGGCCACAGTAAACTGCGTTACTGCTTAATGCTATCTCACGTGCCTCATTTAAAGCAGTCTGCTCACAAACCAACTCAAAACAGTTGTATGCACCCGAAAAAGCATCAGTCAGATTTTCCTTTTCAAGCCCCAACTTTATTTTTTCAATATCACTCTTTTTGCGGTCGGTATTACTGTCTAAAGCACGGTACATATCACCTGTTGAACTTTTTTGCCCTTTTTTTGCTATAACAATATAACATTCAGGCAGTGGGGATAGTTCGGTCATAATCTCACCGATACCCTCACAAAGCTTGGTACCGCCCACCATACAAAACGGCACATCAGCACCTAAACTCAAAGCAATCTCTAAAAGTTTTTTCTCGCTCAACGGATTGCCATAAAGTTCGTTCAAGCCTTTAAGCACGGCACCTGCATCGGCACTGCCGCCACCTAAACCTGCGGCTAACGGTATATGCTTTTCAATGAAAATATCAGCACCGCCCAATATACCTGCCGCTTGAAAGAACTTAACCGCCGCGGTGTTGCAGAGATTATCCTCACCGTTTAATGAGGTGTCTGAGCATTTAACCGAAATACTATCCGATTTTTCTATTTCAACAATATCACAAAGTGAAACCGACTGAAAAACCGAACACAAGGTATGATACCCGTCAGCACGTTTGCCCGTAACGTCAAGTGATAAATTTACTTTTGCAAATGCTTTTATTTTCATTTCTTTATCTCATCCAAAAATTCGCCGATACGTTTTAGTGCTTCCTTAATGTGGTCAACAGAATAACAGTAAGATGCTCTGACATAACCCTCACCGCTGTCACCGAAAGCATTACCGGGTACAATTGCAACCTTTTTGGAATAGAGCAGTTTTTCGCAGAATTCCTCAGATGTCATACCGGTAGATTTAATGCTCGGGAAAGCATAAAAAGCACCCTCAGGCTCAAAACATTCAAGCCCTAAACTTCTGAATCCGTTAACCATAAGTCTGCGACGCATATCATACTCTTCAACCATTCTTTCAATATCCTGACGGCCGTTTCTAAGAGCCTCAATAGCAGCATACTGCGAGGTGGTCGGTGCAGACATAATGGCAAACTGATGAATTTTTGTCATTTGGCTCAAAATCGGTTCAGGACCGCAAGCGTAACCCATACGCCAACCCGTCATTGAATAGGCCTTTGAAAAACCGTTAATTACTACAGTTCTCTCTGCCATACCCTCTATCGAAGAAATTGAGCAGTGACGGTTACCGGTATATGTTAATTCAGAATAAATCTCATCCGAAATAACGACAATTTGAGTGTCCTTTAAAACCTCTGCAATAGCCTCTAAATCCTGACGCTCCATAATAGCGCCGGTCGGATTGCCCGGATAAGGCAATATTAAAAGCTTGGTTTTATCGGTGATATGCGATTTTAATTCCTCGACGGTCAACCTGAAACGGTTTTCTGCTTTAGTTGGAATACTAACCGGAACACCGCCTGCCAATTTAACAATAGGACCGTAGCAAACAAAGCTCGGCTCAACTATCAAAACCTCATCACCGTAACCTACAATAGCACGAATGGCGGCATCAATAGCCTCGCTTCCGCCGACCGAAATCAAAACTTCGTGTTGCGGGTCGTAAGTAACTCCTGTCTGCTCTTTCATATGTGTTGAAACAGCTTTACGCAGTTCAATAAGTCCCCAGTTAGACGTGTATTTTGTTTTGCCGTCCTGCAACGATTTTATACCTGCCTGACGGATGTGCCACGGAGTTTGAAAATCCGGTTCACCGACGCCTAACGATATCACATCATCCATTTCGGCAGCAATGTCAAAAAATTTTCTGATACCCGAGGGTTTAATCTCCAAAACCGTAGGGTTCAGCAGTTTATTATAATCCATCAAAACGAAATCTTCTCCCTATCGTCGGTCTCGTCGCCAATAAGCTCAATATCGAGTTCTTTATAACGGCGAAGGATAAAATGTGTAGCGGTTGAAACAACGTATTTCATAGGTGCCAACTGCTTTGCAACGAACATGGCAACCTCTTGGAAGGTTTTGCCCTTTACAATAACACAAAGGTCATAACCGCCCGACATTAAATACACTGTTTCAACTTCAGGATATCTCTTAACTTCATCTGCAATCTGTTCAAAACCTACATCCGGCTGTGGCTCAACCTTAAGTTCGATAATAGCTGAAACCATTGCACTGTCAAGTCTTTCCCAGTCAATAACTGCCTTGTATCCGCGAATAAGACCTTGGTTTTCCATTTCGGCAACCTCGAACATCACTTGGTCTTCCGAAAGACCGGTCATTACCGATAATTCGCCCACGGTATAACGTGCATTTTTAGATAAAAGTTTTAATAATTTTACGTTCATTTTTCTTCTCCTTAATTTAATTAATATATCGAAATATGCATAGGTTGACGATTTTTATACATGGTAACACATTGGAAACCTGCCAACTTTGCAATGTCATAAGCTAAATCAATTCGGTTTCCGACTCTCGAAGATTTATGTGCATCAGAACCTACGGTTATATGTTCACCGCCAAGTTCACGGAACCTTTTCACAATTTCAAAATCCGGGTGGAAGTTATACTCCTTACCGCCCATATAAAAAGGCTCGCAAGCGGTATTGATTTCTAACGCCTTGCCGTTTTCAGCTAAAGTTTTTAAAATCTCATCTATTTTATCTTTATATTCATCTAAATCGAAATTTGTCAACTGCTCGGAGGGATAATACCTGAAAGGATAGGTTAAATGTGCTAACGAATCAAACCCATTCCACTGCACAGTTTCCAAAATCTCGTCCAAATATCTTGGAATCAAACATTCAGGGCGATTAGTCTCCCTTGAAAAATCATAGTGACCGAAACTCACCTTTTTACCTTTAATTCGGTGTACCGAAGCTAAAACGAAATCAAATCCGTTTTTCAAAACATCATCAACCGCTTCCCTGTCACGTGCGGGTGAACCCAACTCTATTCCGCAAATAACTTCAATCTGCCCCTTAAATATCAATTGAGCCTTTTTGACCTCAAACGCTGACTGACGGCAAATTATATCCTGCTTGCCGGCTTTATAATTTATGCAATCACAATGGTCGGTCACCGCGATAGCTTTCAAACCCTTTTCAACCGCCTTTTCACAAAGCAACGTTACCGAATGGTCTGCATCATGCGAATTATCCGAATGAATATGCATGTCCATCAAGTTATTATAGCCCACGGATATCCCTCCAACTGATATATACTTATACATTATAATAATAACACGTATTAAAATCAAATACAAGTGTTTTGCAACAAAAAACCGCCTCAGGAATCCCGAGGCGGTAACAATTTGCGGTTTATTTTGTTTTAGATTGTTCAACTGCTGCCAGTTTATGTTTGCGGCGATGCTTAACATCGTCCTCCATCGGCTTAATTTCACCGGCGGCTGTAAGTGCCATTCTGGTCATAACCGGACCAAACAACTCATAAATCAAAACAGCAAACAACGTGATATTTCTAATCAAATCACCCTGATTGTCCGGCAACTGCATTGCCAAAGTACACATTCCCAAAGCAACGCCCGCCTGCGGCAAAAGAGTAATACCCAAATACTTAACAATCTGCGGCTCACATTTGGTCATCTTGGCACTTCCTGCGGCACCGACATATTTTCCGATTGAACGGGAAATAATATACACAATTCCGATGATTACAATGGCAATATCTGCAAAAACGCCAAGTCTTAACTCTGCACCGCTTATAA
Source organism: Acutalibacteraceae bacterium (assembly GCA_045656125.1). Lineage (GTDB taxonomy): Bacteria > Bacillota > Clostridia > Oscillospirales > Acutalibacteraceae > UMGS172. Next base: position 8,992 of record JAZOQN010000080.1, on the reverse strand, counting down.
CAAAGAACAATGCAAACAACGGAGAAGTCCACTTGTCTGATGCACCCATAAGGTCATGTGACAACGGGCAGATGTTGCAAAAAACAGTGCCCAGCATCATACAAGTCAAAAGTGACGAGAAATGGATATGTACGGGACCTATATTAAATTCCAACATTGAAAGCGATGCCGTCAAGAAAACCACACCGATTGTAAGATTTAAACGGTTAGTGTTGGAGTTGAACAATTTTTCAAGTTGAGTTAATACCCAACCCATCAAAGCACCCAAACCTAACGAACAAATTATTTCAACTAACGGGTTAACCAAAATTGAAACTAAATCAACCTCACCGCTGACAATTGTTTTTGCAATTCCGAAGGATACTGCAAATGCAACCAAACCTACGGCGTCATCAAGTGCAACAATCGGCAAAAGCAACTTAGTCAAAGGACCCTTTGCTTTATACTGACGGACAACCATCAAGGTTGCGGCAGGTGCGGTAGCCGTTGCAATAGCACCTAAAGTTATAGCTTGAGCAACAGTAAGTTTGTCAGGCATCAAAAAGTGTAATCCGATAAGTGTAGCGTCAACTAAAACCATAGCAACTAAAGCCTGGGAAACACCTATCACAAGTGCCTGCTTACCGGTCTTTTTAAGGTCACTCAAAATAAACTCATTACCGATTGAAAAAGCAATAAATCCTAAAGCAACGTCGGACACAATTCCCAACGCCTCAACCGAATGAAAATTGGGGAAACCTATGCCGTCAAACCCAATTGCACCTAAACAGTAGGGTCCAATCAGCACGCCGGCGATTAAGTAAGCTGTTACCGAGGGCAACTTCAAAGGTTTAAATAATCTTGTCATTAAAAGTCCGGCAAGTAATGCTACCGAAACCGACAACAATGTGTTCATTTAAGTCATCTTCTTTAAAAAAAATAATGGGTCTTAAAAGACCTATACTGTTATATCACATTAAGAATGGAATTTCAACACTTATTTGTCCAAATAATAACAATATTTATTAGCATTGACTTTATGAAAAAATTCAACATATACTTATATCGAAATAATATACATTTCAAGGTTAGGAGTGCTGTTGTGCGTATAAGCTTTAATAACATAAAACCTATTGCAAAAAATATTGGGTTAACCGTCTTGGGTACTGTTATTTTAGCAATTGGAACTGCAGTTTTTATTATTCCGTTCGATTTGGTTTGCGGTGGAATGTCGGGTTTGGCAATTGTTATCAACCATATTGTTCAAACTTTGCCCATAGACCTTATTATCACAGTGCTTACTTGGTCACTGTTTTTTATAGGTTTTCTGGTTTTAGGGAAAAATTTTGCTTTGCAAACTCTTGTTTCAGCAATTGTTTATCCACCTGCAATTTCAATTTTAACAAAATTTACAGACCCTGCGTTCTTAGGCGGTATTTTATATTTAAAAGGAACCACTCACCCTGATATTGCGGTAATGGTGGCGGCGATTTTCGGCGGAGCTTTGGTGGGCACAGGATGTTCCTTGACATTTTTAGGTGGCGGAAGCACCGGCGGAATGGATATCATCGCATTTACAATTTGTAAAATTTTCAAAAGAAGTAAAAGTTCAGTAGTTATTTTTATACTTGACGCAACCGTAATTGTTTTTGGTTTACTTGTAATCAAAGATTTAGTCGTAACATTATTAGGTATAATCTCTGCATTTGTTTCAGCTTTAGTGATTGACAAAATATTTGTCGGCGGGTCAAAAGCACTTATTGCTCAAATTGTTTCAAATGAAAGCGAGGAAATCAACCGTCAGATAATAGAAAAACTAAAGCGTACAACTTCTTTTATTGATGTTACCGGCGGATACTCCGGCGAGCCCAAAAAAATGCTTATGGTATCATTCACAATGCGTCAGTATAATGACCTGAAAAACATCATAAACCAAATCGACAAAAATGCTTTTGTCACAGTCCACCGTGCTCACGAAATCAACGGCCAAGGCTGGACAAGATAATCCAAAAACAAAAACCAACTCTGAACACCGCCGTTTTCTTTGTTATAATTACACAATATTAAATGCTTGTTTTAGGATTATTGCTAATTGTATTTTTAACGCACCTTGATATTGATTGTAACAAGCGTGTTTTCAATCAAGTGGGCGGATTTTTAGATCTTCCAATTTCAGTATCTGTCTGCGGTCAGGCAAACCTTTCAATTATTATTTAAAGCAAAAATTTAAACCCCACCCAAACGCTTTTGCGTTTGGGTGGGAGTTAGTTTTTTCTAAAAAACGCGATACCGACAAAATATCACTTCACTATATCTCCAAAATATCACCATCGTGACAGATTTTTGCATCACTGTGAAGTTTAGCAACCAATTGCTCAGCAGCTTCAACGCCACGCAAAATCTCTCTTCCGTGATGAGTAAGCAAAAGCTTTTTAACGTTTCTTGAACTTGCATACGAGCAAACATCCGAAACCTTATGGTGTCCCGTTTCCATAACGAGAATATCACATCCGTCGGTCACAAACGAATCAAGTTCTTCGGGGAAACCAACATCTCCCGAAAATACGATTCGTTTTCCCTCAACTTCGATAAGGAAAGAATACGCATGCCAACCATGCTCACCGGTTTCATTTAAATGAGTATTATGCAGTGCAGTGACGCGTATATTTTCATCCTCAAAAATCAATCCGTCACCTATTACGTGCTCAATGCCTCGCACACCGCTTTTAGGGTTAGCCGAAACCTCTCCAATTTCTCTTGCATACTGCAACTTTTTGGTTTCGGGAATAAAAATATCATAACACTGATTGTTTATATGAGGCTTTTTGGTAATTCTTTCAAGTTTTTGGATTGTGAAAAGCAGGTTGGCAAGACCTCCAATGTGGTCAACATGCATATGAGAGATGAAAATCGCCCTAACACGCGAAATGTCTACTCCCATATTATGTGCTTTAAACGAGCAGTTTTCACCCGCATCAAACCAATAATAAATACCGTTCTTTTCAATAACAAATGAACTGTGATGTCTGTTAGGCATAGGTTCTGTACCCGAGCATGTTCCTAAAAAAATCAGTTTTGCCATATTGACACTTCCTTACAATCTTATTTTAAACATTATACCGTATTACCTATTAAGTAACAAGAATTAAAGTTTCATAAAAGATATTTTCAACTGTTTGTCTTGTTTTTTTAGCTCATTTTAACAGAGAAGGCTCCTTTTATTTCAGCTCGATTATTTCCCCGTACTTCGGCACGCGCACCGAAATTTCGGGCGAACGTTTACGTATTTCCTCTTCTACAATACGTGCGTGATTCATTTTCCAAGTTTTGCTTTCAGGACGGTTTCCGTAAAGGTGCGTCAAGAAAATGCTTTTCCTTGATACATTCAGCATAAAATCAGCAAATTCTCGGCTTTTTGGGGTATACATTTCGGGGTCCAAAGCCTCATCAGTCAACCACACGTGAGCAAAACAATGGTCCGCATTCTTTATGCCGTCTTCTGTCACACGGTAGTCACGGACATCACACGGAAACGCAACAGAAGGAGTACCGTCTGCTGAAATCAGATAACCGACCGCCTCTACGCCAACTCCGTCATCAGGGCGAAAATGCCTGCCTTTAAAAACCTTAACGTCAAGCGGTCCAACAGTAACGCTGTCACCCGCCTTGACCACAATCAACTTCTCACGGCGTACTCCAAACCTAAGCATATCATCAACAATAAAATCGGGCACAAGCCACGTAATCTCGGTATCCGCGAGAGTTCTAATCGTGTATTCTTCCATATGGTCATGGTGAGCGTGGGTCAAGACCATTAGTTCAATGTCGCCAAGCGTTTGCAAAATTTTCGACGGTGCCTCAGCAAGTTCACGAAGATAAAGAAATGAAACGTCCATCGCCCAACGGTATCCGTTTGTGGAAAAAAGATATGAGGAAGGCGAAACCAAAGTAAAATGACAGCCTTTTGTTTTCTTGAATACATCAAGTGCCTGACGAAAACAATGATCATAGTGGAACCGCATATAATCGTAAAGTGTTGCATGAAAAGGATAGTTATTTTTCAATACATCGGCAGAAAGAAGATATGCTTCGGTTGCATTCATAAGATGCTTAAAACGTTTTGGCTCAAGTTCGATATTGTATGTGCCGTAATAATTGTATGCAAGAGCCTCAATATAGCGTGAAAACGGCTCACGCCATTGGTCAAGAGGAAAGTGTGTCAACCCCTCGGTATAGGAGTGTATATGAGTATGAATTGTGCTGGACAAAAACTCCTTGGGAGGTAGCATATTCGGCGAGCTTGTGAAATTTGCGATATACCAAGCCCAATGCCCCATATCGAAGCATACTCCTATATTCTTGCGATTCGCACGAGTGACAGCGTCAAGCACAAAAGAAAGACAGTCGCCGTCGGTTTTATCCGGCATTTTACGGTTGTTTTCCAACGCAATGCGAACAGGATATCCCTGCTCTGTTATATAGTCTGACAACTCCGTCAGCATTAAAACATTATCTCCTATAACAGGGTGAATTGTTACAATTAATTCGCGCTGTCGCAGATTTTTGAGTACATCTGCCAACGGTCCGAACACATCAGATACCGCACTTTCAACCGATTCACATTTGGAGTGAACAGTAACCTGAAAGCCATAATCCCACAACAGATTGGCAACCCGCAAAACGTTATCGGCAGGTTCCAAAGCGTGAACTGTTCGCAGTTCTATACTTTGAACATTATGCTCACGTAATTTGGGCAAAAGTATTTGAGGCATTAAATCATCATCTTTTGAAAATTTAAGGCTTTTATATTCGAGCGATATTCCTATCATGAAAATCCCACCTCCCGTCGCATGTAGGTTTTCAACCTTATTTTACAACAACAACTATAAGAAGTCAAAATGAAATTGCTGATAAATACACAATAAAATCGCAAATCTAAAAACTTAAAAAACAAGACCCACTCAAGTCAAAACGTTCGAAGTGTAAGCGAGTCCCAACCTAATTTGACGGGTGAAATTTTTGCCTTTGGAAAACGTTTTCTGTTACTTTTTATTGGATGTATTTGATGTTTTCTTAATTAGTGTATAAAATCTATAATAATTATCAATGTTAAAAACATCAGCTATACAAAAAACTTTATCATTTAGTGGCGTTGTTGCGGTAAAGCTATATACCATTTGATTTTCATAATAAAAAGTAAACGGACTGCCGTTGCTTGAAGTGTAAGCTTTATTAAGCATAGAAACACCTCTTGCGGTTAAGGTCAATTCAATAATCATCTTATCACTTTTAGCAGATTCACGATGATAAGATGTTTTCACAACATCATTATCAGTAATAATTGTTTTACCGTTTGAATCCTTTATTGAAAATATATCTATATAATCATATTCACCGCTTGAGTCAGCAGCTTTATTTTGAGCAAACATCCAATAAAACAGTTCGCGGTCAGCTAAGGCATAACTCCACGCATTATGACCAACACCCTGCAATCTAATAAAATCAACCTTTTGTCCGCCTGCGTTCACTATTGCATTATACATTAATTCCGATTGTGAAAATGATACTGTGGTGTCGGCAGTGCCGTGATAAATTTTTATAGGAATATCTTTATATGCAGCACCGTTGTAGTAATTACCACCGCCGCAAATTGGAACACCGGCAGCAAAAATATCACCGCACCGTTCAAGCAAACTCCAAGTAGCATAACCACCCATCGAAAGTCCCATCACATAAACCCGGTTGCTATCGCAAGAGTATTTCTGCATAATGTTTTCTAACAAATGCACCGCACTGCCCAATGTGCCTTTATAGTCATTATGCTGTTCTCGGTCTAAATTCCACCATTCTGATGTTTGAGGACAAATAATGAAAGCATTAGACACTATACCTCCGTTATACTCGAACATATTATTTAAATTATTGAGTTGTTTTGAATTATCGTTTCCAATCTCTCCCGCACCGTGCAAAAATAGAATTACAGGATATTTTTTCGATGAAGTGTAATCTTTAGGTTTATATAAACAGTAAGGCAATGTATTCCCGTTTTGTTTGTCGTAAAAAGTGTGCTGCGTATAATCCGTACTTTCACTTACGTCTTTATATTCAAATGAATATATTTCGAGCACCTTTTCAGGACGTGTGGATTCTGCTGATGCTGATGTTTGAGTTTTAGAAGTTGCTGAATCAACACTCTGCCCATTTAAAGAAGAGTTTTCTTGAATTCCGTTATTTGAGCAATTGCATAATACGAGCAATGACGTTATAACAAGCACAAATGCTAAGATTTTTAAAGCTGATTTACCAAACTTTCCAGAAAAATAAACATTTCTTTTTTTCATTATAATACCTCTCATTAAATGTAAAAGCAAATTAAAATCAACCAAACAACGCAGATGCGTTTTTTCTGTTTGGACTAAAACATCCGTTTTTGCCAAAGCAAAAAGCCGTTTTTGTTACTCCTTAACAATTAGACGGATGTGTATCTCAAAACTCTCAATAAATTCCAAATCCTTGTTGTTTAAATTCATTATATCACGCCTAAGATAAAATCACAATATAAAACCTCGTTCCGAAGAACGAGGTTTTTGTGCAAAAATAGGTATTAAAACCATTATTTATTATTTGTTTTCCAAACGTTTGTTGGCTTCTTCTGCTGAAATTTCTTTCATTGTTTCGCCACAGCATTTGATACCGCAGTTTTCGCAAGTACAGTCGATTAATACCTTAACCATTGCACCACATTTTTCACAAAGTACGATTTTTTCCATATTCTCACCTCCTTATTGGTTAAATCTCTTGAATAGGCTAATAAGTTCGTCAATAGTATCCAACTCGCCATTTTCCAAATCTCTTGATACACACATATACAAGTGATTTTCTAAAACGTGTGTCGATAGACTTTTGACAGAATTTTTAACCGCCGACAACTGAACCAACACGTCATTACAATACGCGTCGTTTTCAATCATTTTAGTTATTCCGTTTATTTGACCGCTTATTCTGTTTAGCCTATTGATTATTAACTTTTTCTCTTCGGGGCTTCTTTTAGTTTTCTTGTTGCAACAATTATTATCCATAATCCACCTCCGAATATATAATATACCCCTCAGGGGTATATTGTCAATAGGGGGGTATATTGTAAATTCAAATGAGAAGAATAAATAGAGAAAAATAAAAATCCCGAACGCCTACGCATTCGGGATTTTTGTCTCTCCTGTTCGAAAAAGAACTGGTGAGAAACCCTTAATTTTACTGGGTTTTGCCCAGTTTTTCTTTACAAATTGATTATACCATAAAAAATAACTTTCCGCAATAAAAAAATGCAGAAAGTTATTTCTTTTTATATTATTTTTTGAAATTTATGCCGACTCTTCCTCAGGCGGAAACAGAGGCTCGACTATCTCTGCCCCACCCTTTATAAGAATTCTTAAATTAAGATCTTTTGTCACCTGAATTGAATTCACAATTCGGTGAATAATGGCATCATCAAATTCCGTCATTACCGGTTTCAACTGCTTGGTGTAATTTTCAATCCGTTCAAGTTCTTCCCGGGCTTTTTCATTACACTTTATTTGTGTCATAAGCATATCCCGTCTTTCCCGAAGGTCTTTTATCCTTTGGGAACAGTCGGCAATGGCATCGGTATACTTATCCTTATTGCATTTTGACTGGATCGCCAGATCGGCAAGCTCTTCGATACGAACCTGCTCATCGTGGATTCCCTTTTCGACCAGATACAATTCATCGGTATCCACATCAGAAGTGGCATAAATGAGTTTACTTTTCAAAAGCTCGTATCCGTCTTCTCTCCCCTGTAGCACGCGAGAGATGGCACGACAAATAGCAGCTTGCAGGTTTTTCTCCTCAAGCCCCGTTGAAAAATCACAATATTTATCCTTATGGTCCAGTCGGCTGATGCAACGCCAATAATGATGAACACCGTCTTTTTTCTTATTGGTTTTGCGACGGAAATGACTGCCGCATTCTTCACAAATAAGCAGTTCACTTAAAACATATTTTGCACTGTATCTTCCCCTACATGAAATGGTATTATCCGATTTACTACGCAATGCATTGCGACGGGAATATTCTGCCATCGTCGCTTTAAAGATATCACGCGGAATTATGGCAGGATGATCGTTGACCACTAAATATTTTGTTTTTTGTCCGTTGTTCGGTTTTTTCTTTTTGGTCAAACAATCCACACAGTAGGTTTTCTGATACATAACGTCGCCGCAGTACTTTTCATTTTGCAGTATGGCATGAATCGACGTTGTTTGCCAAGTGGTTTTGCCGGTGTAGGTCTTAATATTATTTTCTTCAAGCCATTGCTTAATTTGAAACGCACTTTTGCCGTCAAGATACAGATTAAATATCCAGCGAACTACCTCGGCTTCACTTTCCACGATGGTTATTTCTTTGGTAATCTTATCGCGTCGATAACCAAACATATTCATATTACTGCAGTAGGTACCGTTCTCCATTCGTTTGGATATACCCCACTTAACGTTGGCGCTGATGTTCTCACTCTCCGACTGCGCCATAACGCTGTAAATACCGATATAAGTTTCGCTGTCCTCTTTAAGCGAGTTGATATTCTGCTCCTCAAAATAGATAGCGATGCCCATCGCCTTGAGTTTACGCACATAGGACAAACTATCCACGATATTTCTTGCAAAGCGGGAAACCGATTTTGTCAGGATCATATCGATTTTACCCTTTTCGCAATCCTTTATCATACGCAAAAATTCATCACGCTTTTTGACCTGTGTTCCTGTAATACCTTCATCGGCGTATACGTCCACATACTCCCATTTTTCGTTATTAGCGATATATCGGGTATAGTAATCTTTTTGAACGCGGTAACTGTTAAGTTGGTCCTCATCATCGGTAGACACACGGCAATAGGCGGCAACCTTGATTCGTTTACCAAATTCCACGCGGGAAGTTTTACTTGCATCAGCAGGTATTTTGGTAATAACCCGTCTTCTTTCAGCAGTTTCAACCATTG
>JAZOQN010000079.1:0-6582 GCA_045656125.1 Acutalibacteraceae bacterium | reverse complement strand
GCAACTGTAAAATAGATGCAGGTACCTTCGGGTCAATAGGACCAAAGAATGCTTTTTCTAAGATTTCCTTTTTAGCAGCTCCGTTAGCAACCAAAAGAACCTTCTTTGCCTGCATAATGGACATCATACCCATAGTAATAGCGGTTTTGGGAACCTCGTCCTCATTGTTGAAGAATCTTGCATTTGCCTTAATGGTTGACTCGTCAAGCTTTACTTCGTGAGTAGCAGCGGTAAATACATCGTCAGGCTCGTTAAAGCCGATATGACCGTCAAGGCCAATACCGAGCAACTGCAAATCAATACCGCCCAAAGCCTTAATTCTGGTATCGTAAAGCTCACCTTCTGCCTCTAAATCTTCTGCACAACCATTAGGTACAAAGGTTTTTGCCTTATCAATGTTAACGTGATTAAAAAGATTATCGTTCATAAAATAACGGTAGCTCTGGTCATTTGAGCCGTCAAGACCAACATACTCATCAAGGTTTACGCTGACAACGGTAGAAAAATCAATTTTACCTGCCTTGTTATCCTCAACAAGTCTCTTATAAGTTCCTACGGGTGAAGAACCGGTAGCAAGACCCAACACACAGTAAGGTTTAACAATAATCTGTGCAGCAATAATATCAGCAGCTTTGTTGCTCAATTCTTCATAAGTTTTAACAGTGATGAATTTCATTAAAAATCTTCCTTCCTTAAAACAATGTCTTTTGGTGACTTAACAATACAATTTGCGGGATAAACGCCACGCAAAGAGGTTAAAGGATAAACGCTGGTGTTCTTACCGATAACAGTACCGGGATTAATAACACAACCGCAACCGACATCAGCTCCATCAGCCAAAATGCCTCCGATTTTACGAAGACCGGTTTCATAATTTTCCTCACCTCTAACCACGATTGCCTTACCATCAGATTTAAGGTTAGAACAAATTGTACCGGCACCGGTATGCGACTTATTACCTAATATAGAATCACCGACATAATTATAATGCGGAGTTTGTACCTTGTCAAGTAAAATACAGTTCTTATATTCACTTGAATTACCCATTACACAGTTTTCACCGGTAATAACATTACCGCGAATATATGCACCGGGTCTGATTTCGGTACCATGACCGATAATTGCCGGGGCATCAATGGTTACAGTGTCCGCAATTTTTACATCACGGCCGACCAAAACACCGGGTTTGAGTTCTTGAAACCCGTCAATACCGGTTTCGAGTAACTTTGCTATTACATCCTTTATTTTCGGAAGCATTTCCCACGGATATTCACTATTTTCAAAAAGTTCCTTTAAATAAGGCACTTTGCAATCATAAAGGTCTTTTGTTTTAACCAACTTATCCAACTGTATGACCCCTTTCCTTAATAACATCGGCAATCATACCGGCATATTTTTCGCAAAGTTCTTGAGTTTCAGCCTCAATCATAACTCTAATTACAGGCTCGGTGCCACTTTCACGAAGCAAAGCTCTGCCGTTGCCGTCGATAAGCTTTTCAACTTCTTCTTTAGCCTTCAAAACCTCGCTGTCATTCATAACAGCTGCCTTATCCTTAACACGAAGGTTAATCAAATACTGCGGATACAACTTTAAACCTTCTGTCAACGTAGCCAAAGACATTTTGCGGTCACACATTTCTTCAGCAATCATAATTGCGGTTAAAATACCGTCACCGGTAGTTGCATATTTTTTTAGAATAATATGACCCGACTGCTCACCGCCTAATGAGAAATCGTTGTTCTGCATCGACTCATAAACAAAGCGGTCGCCAACTTTAGTTTGGTCACATTCAATACCAAGCTTTTTCAAAGAAGCAAAGAAACCGCTATTGGACATAACCGTTGCTACAACTGTGTTTTTATTTAACATACCGCGAGCTTTCAAACGGTTTGCCAAGACATACATCATAGCGTCACCGTCTACAACATTACCGTTTTCGTCAACGGCGATACAACGGTCAGCGTCGCCATCGAAAGCAAAACCTACATCTAAATGCTGTTCTTTAACCAAAGCACAAAGCTTTTCTACGTGGGTTGAACCGCAACCGTTGTTAACATTAAGTCCGTCAGGGCGGTTGCCGATAATTACAGTTTGAGCACCTAAAGCATCAAAAACTGCCTTGGCAATCGACCAGGATGCACCGTTAGCACAGTCAAGACCGATTCTTAAATTTTTATAAGAGTTTGAAGCAACCGAAATAAGATAACCTACATAGCGGTTACGTCCCGAAACATAGTCGATAATCTGACCGATTCTGTCACGGTGAGCCAAAGGCAAATCGTCACCTTGCACGCCCAAAACCGACATATTGCCGTCAATATAAGCCTCAATCAAAGCGGTGGTTTCATCGTCTAACTTTTCGCCGAATTTATTAATAACCTTAATACCATTATCATAAAACGGATTGTGAGAAGCAGTAATCATAATACCGCAGTCAAACTCATCCTGACGTGCAACATAAGAAACACTCGGAGTTGTGGTGACGTGAAGCATATAAGCATCAGCACCCGAAGCGGTAATACCTGCAACGATTGAATACTCCAACATATAACTTGAACGGCGAGTATCCTTACCGATAACAATTCTCGGTCTGTAACCTGCATTCTGGCATCCCGAAAGTTCGGAAGAATAATACCAACCCAAGAAACGACCGACTTTATAAGCCTGCATAGAGGTGAGATTCATATTAGCCTCGCCTCTAAAACCGTCGGTACCAAAATATTTGTTTTTAACCGGAACACTGTTAGTGGCACGATTGATAACCTTTTTGTCATAAAGAAGTTCATCAGTCGAAACCTTGAAAAGTTCACACAAAAGCAAAATTTTATCAATTTGAGGTTGAGCCTGGTCCATCTCCCACTTTGAAACCGACTGTCTTGAAACAGAAAGTTTATCAGCCAAGGTTTCCTGCGACATTCCTACCGCATTACGAAGATGTGTAATTTTTTCACCAATAGTCATAGTATCCTCCGAAAATATTTATTTGTAGTATATTCCTCTACATTTTATATAATACCTTAACCAACACGCAACAACAACCAACCTAACATTGAAGTTTTGTCAACCCAAGGTTGCGATTTCACCTTATATACGCGTTACACTACCCTTTAATTTTATAGCAAAACTTAAATTTTGTCAACTATTATTTACCAAACAGAATTTTATATATAAAAGGCCGAGTTTATACTCGACCTTTTAATATTATTTCTTCTCTATTTTTACTTCAAAAGGTTTTAAAGTATCGGCTTCAAACTGCACATCGTAATCGTTGTGGTTAATTATCATTTGAATAGCGTTTTCACCTTGACCGCGAGTGACGACCTCTACACCCTCGGGCGAGGTGATTTTTTTAATTCCTACATTATCAATAACACTCTCCAAAACCTTTTTAAGTGTTTCATCATCGGGGGTTGTGCCGAGATAATATACTGAACCTTTACCGTAACTGTTTTTAGTAATTGCTGAAAAACCTTTATAAAACTTATCATCATATCGGTAAAGTGTCTCGGCAGTTGTAGGCACTAACATATCGCGGAAAATTCCACCGTAACCATCTTGACCTTTATATTCGCCTTCACCCTTTAATGAAAATGCATTATACTCCTGCAGACTTTCGGTTTCCTCAACAGTAACGCCTGCCATTTCATTAAACCCTACCGGCAGCATTTCACCTAAAGTAAGATTGTTGTCAATATCCTTTACAGCAGTACGATAGGTCATAATTACAGTGCCACCGTTTTTCAAAAACGATTCAATTCTTTGTCGTAATTCATCAGTAACAACTATCATTTGCGGAAGGATAACAATTTTATACTGCTCAAACTTAACTTTCGACGGTATTATGTCAACCGAAATATTGTTTTGATAAAACACCTTATACAGCCTCTGCATTTCATTGACCGGTTCAAGTAATAAACTCTGTCGCTGAATTCTGAAAGATGCTAAAGATTCATAGTTATACAAAATTGCAACATCCGATTTGACGGGTGTCATTAACGCATCGGAATACTGCTTTATATCATTAAAGAAACTTTGCACCTCATAAAACTTACGGCGTTTTAGATTATCGGCATCAATTACACCGTAACAAAACTGCTCGGCTCCCTTTACTGCTCCTCGGTAACGGAAATACATTAGTGCATCGCAGCCGTGTGCCATTCCCTGATATGACCACATTTTAGCCTGCAGAGGTCTTGGCAAAAATCCCGTTATATCGTGCCCTTGAGCACCCATAATTGCCTCGGTTATCCAGAAGTTTTCCTGACGTAAACCTCTGATATAATCAAGTCCGAAAGCGATTTCGTGAGGTTTTATCGGTTCTTTCTGCCCTCCCCAAACGGGGTAGTTATTAAAAGCAACCTTATCAATGCTTTCGGCTACAACCGAATAATCGACGTGTTTTGTAAGCCCTCCACCGGGAAAATCGTGCATAACAGTTGTGTTAGGGATAATTTCGCGAATGAGATTTGCCTGAAAATCAATAAAATCAACAATACACTGACTTCTAAACCTTTCCCAATCCATTCTTAAAGCAGGATTATGGGTTGTAATGGTTTTCGTCGGCATTGGTATTTCGTCAAAACTGTTGTATTCCTGCGACCAAAACGCCGTACCGTAGGTGTGGTTTAAATTGTCAATATTCCCCTCAAACCGCTTGTGCAAAAAGCGTCTAAAAGCAGTTCGGCAGTTTTCACAATAGCACTCATCACTGCCCTCATGCCCAATTTCGTTATCAATCTGCCATGCGACTATTTCTTTTTCATTTTTAAAGTGGTCTAGCATTGCACGGACGATTTTTTCAGAATAATCATACATATGACGGCTGTTAAAACAGAACACGTGGCGACCGCCAAAGGTTCGTTTAGTGCCGTCCTCAAACTCCGAAATAATATCGGGGTGTTTTGTAGCCAACCACGCAGGGATGGTTGCTGTTGGCGTACCCATTATGATTTTTAAATTTCTGGACTTTGCTTTTTCGATAACCTTATCAAAAAACGAAAAGTCAAAATTACCTTCGTTTTTTTCCATCAAGTGCCACGCAAATTCAGCAATTCTAATAACATTTGACCCTAACTCTACAATATTGTCAAGGTCCGAATCCATCATACTTTCGTCCCATTGTTCAGGGTAATAATCAACACCTAAAAGCATTATTATTCGCCTCGCTTTTGAGCTAATTCGCGATTGATTTTGTTGTAATAATCGGGTGTAAGTTTATAACCCTTAACGTAAATCAAATAGCACAATGCCGAAAGAACAGCAGGGATTAAGAACATTATAATTCTCATACCCATTTCAGTACCCGCTGACTGCTGAATGTTTGCTTTAAAGCCGATAAGAGTCAACCCAATACCGCTGACAAAACCCGAAAATGCACCGGCAAACTTAACAACAAAGGTTTGCATCGAGAAAAGAATACTCTCGTTTCTGGTGCCCAACTTATACTCACCGTAGTCAACAACCTCGGACAGTATAACCGTGATAAATACCAGCATAAATCCGATACCGGAATTAATAATTGCACTGCATATACCTACTGCCAATACGCTTTTTGGCATTGTATATCCTAAAATCCAAAGTGCCGCAAAACCTGCAACGGGTAAAAAAGACGCAAAGAAAAAAGACACTTTTTTGCCTATTTTTTGAGATAACCAAGGTAAAATTGCCATTGAGCCCATCTGCGCGAAGCCTGCAACACCTGCATAAACAGGATACAATAGGCCATCACCCTCGGTAGCATAAGTGCGTTCGGCAACATATTTAAAATAATAAAGTGCAAAACTGTTTGAAAGCTGATATGCCACATTAAAGAACAGTGCAATACCCAAAATTACTTTTACCTGGTCATTTTTTGTAAGAACATTGAGCATGCCCTTAACAGTGGTTTTTTCGTTGCTTTTTGTAACTACTCGCTCTTTACAGAAAATGCAGGTTATAATCTCGGAAACGATGAAAATAATCGAAATTGCCGAGGCCAAAATTGCAAATCCTTTAAGGTCATCACCGCGACCTAAACGGCTAACCAAAATAAGACCAAACGAGTTAACAACAAGCCAAGCAAGACTTGCAAAAATTCTCGGAATTGCCGAAATCTGATGACGCTCGTGCTCATCATCAGTAAGTGCCGGCACCATTGACCAATAAGGAATATCCATTATTGTATAGGTCATACCCCATAAAATATAGAATATCGAACACCAGACAAGGTAACCTTTACCCTCAACACCGATGTTTAAGAACAGCAACACCAAAACAATGGCGTTAAGAAGAGTACCGATAATAATCCACGGACGGAATTTACCGAAACGCGAACGTGTGTTGTCTACAATCATACCCATAAACGGGTCGTTAAAAGCGTCCCAAATACGGGCAACCATAAACAAAACACCCACAAATGCAGGTGCAACACCTCTGAAATCAGTAAGATACAACATTAAATAGGTACCGACGATAGCATATACGGCATCTTTACCAAAAGCACCGATACCAAAACTTATTTTAGAAACCCAGCTTAATTTTTTTGTCATAAAATTTCCTCCTTTAAATATAAAGTGGGAAATTTTTTAAAAAATATACACCGC
>JAZOQN010000078.1:0-4980 GCA_045656125.1 Acutalibacteraceae bacterium | reverse complement strand
CGTTTGAAACATATGACACATAACCGCTACCGGGCTTAGTAAGTGCATATTCCAGAACAACCTTTGCGTTTTCACCCATATAGGCAACTATACTGTTATGGCTAGTAACCAAGGTTACGCGACCGTATTTATAATCCTCGTCAGAAACCTTAACAGATGTAAGAACCTTACTGCCCTTCACCAGCTCAAGCTTTTTGCTTGTGTTAAGGCGGAGTACATATCCGTCCATTGAGCCGGGCTCGGTCTGGAAGAAAGAGTAACCAACCCAGCCCTTGCCACTGTCAACAAGCAGTGTAGCATCCAGCTTGAAGCTTGAATAGGTATTGGAAATATAATCTATTCTTGTGGTACCCTTTGTATCGGTCACCTTCAAGCCACCTATATCATACTCCAACTTTCCTGCACCAAGTTCGAGATCTGCCACGGTGTAGTTGTTGCTGACAGTGTCGTACTCCGGAGTATAGGTTCCTGCCAAAACCGGTGTGAAATAGCTGTTGCCGTTTATGCAATCGCCAAACGAGAAGGAATCAAAGGAAACACTGCTCTTGGCATTGGTAATTAAAGCTACAGTTTCAGTACTGTATGAGCAGAATAAATCCTGAGTATACAGATTATTCCATGCGTTATTGTCATAAGAATATACCGCTGTATATCTTGAGGAGATTTTCTGAATCTGAACTGTTACAGGCTTGTTGGGTGATTTATCCTTTACCTTGTGAAGAATAAGCGTTTTGCCGCCATCGGTTTTACCGAAGTAAAGATAATTCACACCGTCGATTACTGTTCTGCCGACACTGACATAATCCTCTGTTGAAGCAAATGCACTAACCGCAGCAAATTCATCGTTCTTAAGCTCCAATCCTCCAGAAATCACAGCTTTAGCCGTCCAATTCGCAACTGCGATGTCGCTTGTGCTTTTCACTGCATCGGTTTGATTATTAGCGCCATCAGCCATAACTCCATTTTCAAGGAGCAAGCCTGCTGATTGCACAGTTCCCAATACAGTAACACTATTCTTTATAGGAGTTCTGCTCGTTAATGCAACGGTTTTACCGTTACCGTCAATATTCATAGTACCGTTTTCAAGGCTGTATTCCATTTCACCAACGGGAGTAAAGTTCATGGTTGAGGTCTCACCGTCAAAGCTATCATACATAGTCATATCGAGATTAACGGTTGAAAGCTTCTCTAACTGAGCATAGCCGTCAAGAATAGCAAAGCCTGCATAAAGCTTTTCGTTCAAAACCAATTTTGTTGCAGATTTGTCCAAGGCTTTCCAGCTGTCAGAGGTGCCTGTGGAAGTATAAACCTTAAAGGTATTTGATTCACGCACAAGCTTTATGCTGTCGCCCATATTAACCGAGCCAATCTCTGTTCTTTCAACTGCCTTTCCGTCTTTTGAACGGACGCAAAGTGTAAGCTTCCCGGTTTTATCAATCTCCACACCATAGTAAGCGGAATCCTTTTCCAGACTGTTGCGCATTGCAAGGAAAACATTGCCGTTAGATTCCTTGTGAAGCTGTGCCGAAATCTGCGAATTGTTATAAACAGGTGTTCCGGCAAAGGTTATTTTGTCGGACTTTTTGCCAAGCTTGCCTTCGCCCTCTAAATAATAGCTGTCTGTTCCTACGCGGATGATGCTTTTATCCGCATTTGAAAGCTCAAACCTGCCTCTGTAATTTCCTGCCTTTCCGGAAACCAGCATTGTGCCACCGGGCATAACATTAACATTTATCTTTCCGTCTTTAACCTTGTATTCCTCACCGGTTAAATAATCGGTAAGAATTGTGCCGTCCTTAACATCACATTCTCTGACATTCAATTCAGCAGACTTAACTGTGCTGTTACGGTTTGTAACGGTAACAACTGTACCGTTTTCGTCCCATCTGCCGAAGGCGTAGAGGTCATCGGAGTTGCTAACCAACAAATCCTTAACCACTCCGGTTTTAACTGCAGAATACTCATTGTGAACTTCGCCCAAAGCACGCTGAATTTGGTAGAAATCATAATCCCAAGTAGATTCATCCCAATTCATTGTGTTCCAGCGTATACCGCCCGCTTTTTGACCGTATTCAGCACCGTGATAAATCCATGAGCTACCGACATAGTTATGGGTCAGGAAAATGGAAGCTAACACCGCTTCCTTTGACTCTGCAGTATAGCCGTAAAGACGGCTGTGGTCATGTGACTCGGTAATAAGCCAGCTACACAAAGCGGTCGGTCTTGCCAATTGCAAAACATATGTATGCAGAGCGCGGACAAGGGCATCACCCTCGGCATGACCCTCAATCCACTCCTTGAGGGTTGACATTTCAAGGTCTTCCATGTGCCAGCAACCGTCTGCCGCATAATTCTTGAGGAAATCCATCCTGTAGTTTTCGGTAACCATTAATGCGTCCTTGTTAGCAGCCTTTAAATAGTCATATATTCTCTTCATTACCTGCATTGAGGTATCTGAGCTACCATACCAATAGCCGCCAACATCCATTCGCCATCCGTCAGCCGAGTAAACATCATTTTTCTTGATGTAACGCTGTAAATAGGAATTCTCTGTGGCATAGAGCAAATCCTGAGTAGCTTTCTTTGAATGGTCAAAGGTAATGGTCCCCCATTCGGTTTTAAAAACATCAGGCCAGCTGTACCAACGCAAAATATCCTTTGCAAAATGATTTGGATCCTGATACCAACCGTCTAATGGAGCAGTACCGCTTTTATTGAAAATTGGGTTACTAAGCGATGCCTGCTGGAGCGTAGCGTCCAGAATCACTTTAAGACCTTTGTCGTGAGAGGCTTTGATCATTTTCTTATGGGCTTCCTCGTTGCCCCTGTTACCATCGATTTGATTTAAATCAGCCGGAGAATAGCCCACATTGCCTTCATTTTTCCACATGGGGTTCATATATATACCGTCAACACCGAAGTCGGCGATATAATCCAACTTTTGAACAAGACCCTCAAAATCGCCGCCGTACCAGAGCAATGCCTCACTATCTTCGCTCCAGCTCACTTCGGTACGCTCATTAGATGCACCGAAATCGTTGGTTGTGTCTCCGTTGTAGAAAACGGTAGGTAAAACATTGTAGTAAAGTGCGCCCTTTGCCCAATCGGGTGTTTCCATCCCGGGCATAACATAAAACCCGCTTGTTGGAGAGGGCTCCTGACTCTTTGTTCCGTCAAGGCTGACATAGGCTGTTGAAATTTTATTGCCGACTATAAATCGGTAGTAATACGCTTTCTCCTGTGCAGGAACAGTGCCCACCCAATAATCATAGTAGCCGGTGCCGTCAACACCTTCGTGCTTCATTTCAATATTGCCCCAGGTCACACCCTCATCAGCCGTATACTGTATCTGCGCGTTTGTAACATTGTTTCTTGCCGTTCTTATGCGCAGAACAACATCATCCTTTACGGTTGGCTCGTAGGGTTGCATATAAATATATCCTTGGTCGTGGAAAACCTCCTCAATTAAGGCAGAGCTGTTTTTGGCAAAATCAGCATCTGTCAAGCCCATTGAGGTTGCCACTGTCGGATTTTTATTGCCGTTGGAGTTTAGCAAAATGATACCGCCAGCCCCAAGAATTCCTGCAAGAGCAACAACGCCCGCAAGAATGAAACACAAGGTTTTACTGCTGAGATTTTTTAACTTGTTAACCATTTTGTCTAAACCTCCTTTCGGGAATTAAGACCCGCTTTTTTTCTTTTGAGATCCACAAAAAGCATTACGCCTCCGGCAACCGCCAAAACAAACATAACACCTGCCAAGGCAATCAGAACAATAGGAAGCACTACTGAATTTCCGGAAGCTTTATCCTTGGCAGCTGGAGAAACCTTATCATTATATAGACGATTATTTTTACCCGTCAATGTGTCACCCGGAAGCACCTTTACAGCTTCGACCGTATCAGCGACAGCTTCTCTTTTTGCCATATCATAAAGCTCAATATCCTTAAGCTCAACACCGCATTGGTACATTGCCAAACCGATAAAATTAACATCAAAGGACGGTGCATTATCAATATCTGCAAGAAGCTCGCCGTCAAGCCAAACCTTAAGAACAGATTCCTCACTGTACATCACAACATCGTAATCCTGCTTTTCCTTCATGGTGACAATAGAATTGCTAAAGCTGTGATAGGTATTGTTAATTTCGGCAACCGCACCTATTGCATCGGGGAAGAAGAAAAGTCCAAAGAACTGTGCTTCACTGTCACCGCGGATA
Organism: Acutalibacteraceae bacterium; assembly: GCA_045656125.1. Classification (GTDB taxonomy): domain Bacteria; phylum Bacillota; class Clostridia; order Oscillospirales; family Acutalibacteraceae; genus UMGS172. The sequence continues at coordinate 761 of JAZOQN010000078.1, read as the reverse complement.
ATAACACGCGGGCTGCTCGATGCAAGAATAGTTCCGTCCTCGTTTCTTTTACGCTCAGTGATATTAATCTTAAAGCGCAAAACAAACTTATCTGTATAATGGAAGTTGACACCTGTATTAAAGCTGATTACACCGTGAGCATTAACATTCGGGTTACTGAAAGTCCGTCCACTTATCATAGACTCCTCCATTCCCTCGCCCTTGCGGATAGTGGTTGAGCAGTTTTCGGGGAAAAGATTGACATTTCCCTTTGGAATTGCCGCCATTACCTCTTCAACAGTTTTGTAGCCTGCCTTAGCCTCAACACCGTAAGCACTTACAACTCTCTTGGGCTCAGCCGGAAGCTTTGCATTGTCCTTGTGAGAAAGCAATGAAACACTTTCCATTGTGAAGGTGCAGTTTCTTGAGCCTGCACCGAAAAGTGCGGGCATTTCCGGAATATCAACATTATCCAACACAAGGTTATCATCAATATAAACCGAAGCCTTGCCGTAGCCACTGATTATAGCAATCTTGTTTCCTCTTTTGTCATTTCGTTTAACGAGAGCAAAGTTTTCCTCGCCGTCTGTGAGAGTTGATTGCGGATTACCCTGCGCATCCAATTTTACGATTGATACACCGTTCGGGAAGAAATAAAGCGCTAAGCAATCCTTGGCACTGTTGCCGCGGAATATCACCACAGGTGCCTGCCAGCCGCTTTTATCTACATCGTTAATCTTCAAAAGCTTTAAATTGAAGGAATAACGGTAAGTGCCCTTACT
>JAZOQN010000077.1:0-2421 GCA_045656125.1 Acutalibacteraceae bacterium | reverse complement strand
ACGCTCAACGGCAGGGAATTTGGGGAGTGGCTTGTAAATTGTTTTGCGTTTCTCGATACCGAGTAAAACATCAAGCTTGATTTCGGCAACATAAACTCTTTGCTCAATTCCGTACTGTGAAGCTACTGCAGGGTGTACTTCACCGAAAACAGCAACCTCCATATTATTAGCCTTAACCAAAGCCTGTCTGCCTGGGTGGAGATATGGCTCGTTACTTCTTATATACTGAGTATGAGCGCCTAACAACTTGCAGATAGCCTCGATAATGCCCTTTAATGTGAAGAAATCTTCATCCTTACCGTAAACACCGATGGACATTGTTGCAAGCTCATCGGGTTGCTCGGTGAGTGGCAGAGCCTTTGGAATGAAACGCTTGCTGATTTCGTAAAATCTGCCGTCGGCTATCTTCTTGTTTATGTTGGTAGCAAGAACGGTCAGCATACTTGTGGTTAACTGAGTGCGCATTGTTGAATACTCGTCACCCAAGGGATTTATAATCTTAATCTGATTACGGCGTTCGTCGTCATCTGCTAAATTCAAGGTGTCAATAGCCTTTGATGCGATAAAAGAGTAGGTTGCGATTTCGTATGCTCCCGCACCGCTTAAAAGCTTTTTAATCTTGTTGGTTTTAATTCTTTCGGGTAAAAGTTTACCACGCACCACGGCTCCGTTCATAGGTGTGCCTATGATATGGTCATAACCGTAAATTCTCATTACTTCCTCTGCAAGGTCGGCTCTGCCCTCAATATCATCTCTGATAGAGGGAACACGACAGGTAATTTCCTTGCCATTAATGGTAGTGGGAAGTCCCAAACGGTTAAGAATTTCTACAATTTTGTCGTCATCTACGTGAACGCCGATAAGCTCTAAAATCTTGTCGGTTGTAACGGTGATGATTTTGTCCTCGGGCAGACCGCAGTTGCAGTCAATAACGCCGTCAATTATGTCGCCTGCGTCAAGGTCGCATATTAACTGTAAAGCACGCTCGGCGGCATATTCAACATTAACAATGTCGACTCCACGCTCGTATCTTCCGCTAGCCTCCGTTCTGATACCCAAGGCTCTGCCTGTGTGACGGATATTGTCTCTGCGGAATTTAGCCGACTCTAAGAATAAATCCTTGGTGTCGTTTTCAATTTCGCTTTCTCTGCCACCCATAATACCTGCGAGGCATGATGGCTTTTCGCCGTCAGCAATAACAAGCATATCGGGTGTGAGGTTGTAATTCTTGCCGTCAAGGGTGGTGATAGTTTCACCCTCGGTAGCATTTCTAACGATAATTTTCTTGTTAGCCAAATCGTTGTAGTTAAATGCGTGCATTGGCTGACCGGTTTCGAGCATAACAAAGTTTGTAATATCAACAATGTTGTTAATCGGTCTCATACCCGATGCCAAAAGTGCCTTTTGCATCCACTGTGGAGATTCCTTTATTCTAAGGTTTTTAACCACTCTTCCGATGTAACGGGGGCAAAGGTCGTAGTTTTCAACCTCAATGCTTACATAGTCATTAATGTCACCGCCGACAGTTTTGTACTGGGGAACGGGAGCCTTAAACTCGGTACCCAAAACAACGCCGATTTCCTTAGCAACTCCCAAGAAGCAGTTGCAGTCGGGACGGTTTGCGGTGATTTTAAAGTCGATAATATAATCGTCAAGTCTTAAAACCTCGCGCATATCGGTGCCTACAGGGTGGGTTTCTTTGAGTATTAAGATTCCGTTAACACCAGCTCCCTCGTAAGCCTCCTCTGTAAGGCAGAGTTCACCGCCTGAGCAAAGCATACCGTTTGATGGCACGCCTCTTAATTTTCCGCTTACAATGTGCATGCCGTTTGGCAGATAACTGTCATTAAGTGCGGCGGGAACAAGGTCGCCCACCTTAATGTTCTGAGCGCCTGTAACGATTTGAACAGGCTCGCCCTTGCCAATGTCCATCTGGCAAATCTGTAAGTGGTCGCTGTCCTCGTGAGGCTTAATGTCAACAATTCTTGCGGCAACAACATTAACTAAATTGTCGCCCTCACTTTCAATGCTTTCAACCTCGAAGCCTGCCATTACCATACGGTCGCAAAGCTCTTCAACAGGAACATTTATTTCTACATAATTTTTTAATTGATTTAATGATATTTTCATTTTTACTTTCTCCGTTCCTGTTAATTAAAATTGTTTAAGAAAACGTAAATCGTTTTCAAAAAGCAGACGAATATCACTAATTTTATGGCGAGTGGTAGTAAGACGGTCAAGACCAATACCAAATGCGAAGCCTGAATACTCCTCGGGGTCGATTCCGCAACCTGCAAGAACCTTAGGATGAACCATACCTGCGCCGAGAATTTCTATCCAGCCGCTACCCTTACAAACACGGCAACCTTTACCGCCACATTCTGAGCAGGAAACGTCAACCTCAACGCTAGGCTCGGTGAA
>JAZOQN010000076.1:0-9792 GCA_045656125.1 Acutalibacteraceae bacterium | reverse complement strand
ATCCAAAAACATTTTACCACTTTTATTAATGTATTTCAATAGTAAGTTATTGTCAGCCAAAGCAAAAATTTAAGCGGAAGGGTATGTCCCTTCCGCTTTTAAATTTCTTATTTTTTATCACCCATAGTAAGAACTAAAACTGCCTTTTGTGCGTGCAGGCGGTTTTCTGCCTCGTCGAAAATCTCGTCGGCGTGCTTTTCAAAGGTTTCTGCGGTGATTTCCTCACCTCTGTGAGCAGGTAAGCAGTGCATAACCATTGCATCTTTGTGAGCCAATGACATAAATTCCTCATTGACCTGATATCCCTTGAACACTCTTTCACGCTCAACCTTTTCGTCTTCCTGACCCATCGATGCCCAAACGTCGGTATAAACGGCGTCAGCGTCTTTAACCGCTGCACCGATATCCTCTGTGCAGGTGAATTTGCCGGTAGCACTTGCCCACTTCATAATGTCGGCATCAGGTTCGTAACCCTTAGGGCAGGCAATGGCAACTTCCATACCGCATTTGATACCGCCGACAATCAGTGAGTTTGCCATATTGTTTCCGTCACCGACAAAGGTAAGTTTAAGTCCCTCTAAAGAGCCTTTATGCTCGCGGATTGTCATTAAGTCAGCCAAAACTTGACAAGGGTGACAGTAGTCGGTTAAACCGTTGATTATGGGGATTGAGCCGTATTTTGCCAAATCCTCAACCTCTTGTTGAGCAAAGGTACGAATCATGATACCGTCTAAATAACGCGATAACACACGTGCGGTATCCTCAACCGGCTCGCCTCTGCCGATTTGAAGGTCTCTTGAACTTAAAAACAAAGCCTGACCGCCCAAGTGGTACATACCGGCTTCAAATGAAACACGGGTACGGGTGGAAGATTTTTGGAAAATCAAACCTAATGTTTTACCCTTTAAATAGCGGTGGTCAACGCCGTGTTTTTGGTCATATTTCAACTGGTCAGCGAGGTTTAAAATTTCCTCGATTTCAGCGGTTGATAAATCGCCTAATTTAAGTAAATGTTTCATTCTTCAATAATCTCCTTTAAGATTTTTAAAGCTTTGTCTATCTGTTCTTTGGTTATATTTAAGGGAGGCAATAATCTTAATTTCGTTTTGGCGGTTAAAACCAAAACACCCTTTTCCAACGCTTTGTTGGCGAGCTCTTTTGCCGGTTTTTCGGTTTCAATGCCAAGCATAAGACCTAATCCTGAAACGCTTTTGACACCGTTGATTTTTAAGAGTTGGGATTTTATATATTCTGATTTCTCGGTGACCTCGGTAAGTAGTTTTTCGTCAATTCTTTTAACGATTGACACAGCGCCCGCCGATACAACAGGGTTTCCGCCGAAGGTTGAGCCGTGGTCACCGCCTTTTAATGTGAACTCGGTCTTTTCACCAAAAAGACAAGCACCAATCGGCAATCCGCCGCCAAGACCTTTTGCGGTTGTGATAATGTCCGGCTTTAAATTGAAATGTTCTGAAGCGAAATATTTACCCGTTCTGCCGTTACCGGTCTGCACCTCGTCGGCGATAATGAGAAAACCGTATTTTTGGGCTTCCGCTTTAACACAGTCGACAAATTCTTGCGATAAGGCGTTAACTCCGCCTTCGCCCTGAACCAACTCCAACATAACTGCGGCAGTGTCACTGCCTACAGCCGATTTCAAAGCTTCGCAATCGTTAGCAGGCACGAACTCAAAGCCGTTTGTAAAGGGCCCGAAGTCTTTATGGAAAACGTCCTGACCTGTGGCGGAAAGGGTAGTCACCGTTCTGCCGTGGAAACTGTTGATTAAGGTGATTATTTTACCCTCAGTACCGTTATGATTATCCGAATAATATTTACGTGCGGTTTTTATTGCACATTCGTTAGCCTCTGCACCCGAATTGCCGAAGAAAACCTTTTTCATTCCCGACTTTTCGCAAAGCAATTTTGCTAACTCAACACACGGCTTGGAATAGTAAAGGTTAGAGGTGTGTTGGATTAAATTCAACTGCTCAATTACTGCGTTTTTCCATTCTGTATCATTAATACCGAATGTGTTTACGGCAATACCTGAGCCTAAATCAATGTATTTTTTGCCGTCAACATCGGTGAGTTCGGCACCGTTACCGCTAATTAACTCAACATTAAATCTGCCGTAGGTGTTGGCGACATACTGTTTATCATTTTCAATAAAATGTTCCATTTTTTACCCCACAAACATTGTGCCGATACCTTCGTCGGTGAGAGTTTCGATAAGAATTGCGTGCGGAATACGTCCGTCAATAATAAATACCTTTTGAACACCGCGGCGAATAGCCTCAATACAACATTCAACCTTGGGTATCATACCGCCTTGGATAACGCCGTTTTTAATAAGCAGTGAAGCCTCGCTGACGTTAATCTTTCTAATCAGTGAATCGGGGTCGTCTTTATCTCTCATAAGACCCGAAATATCGGTCATGGAAATAAAACTTTCAGCCTTTAACTTGCCTGCAATTTCTGCGGCGGCAGTGTCGGCATTAATGTTGTAAACGTTGCCCTCACTGTCACAACCAACGGTTGAAACAACCGGGATATATCCCTTTTCAAGCAAATCCAAAATCGGTTGGGTGTTAATATCGGTGATTTCACCGACAAATCCTAGGTCCTCGTTCATTTTTTTGGCACGAATCATATGACCGTCGATACCGCAAAGACCAATAGCCTTACCGCCGGTATTTTCCAAAAGGTTAACCAAATCCTTGTTGGTTTTACCTGCTAATACCATCTGTACGATTTCGACAGTTTCCTCATCGGTAACACGAAGTCCGTCTTTAAATACTGATTCTTTACCGACTCTTTTTAACATTCCCGAAATTTCGGGACCACCGCCGTGCACCAAAACAACCTTAGCACCGACTAACGATAAAAGAACGATATCGTGCATAACTGCGGCTTTAAGTTCGCCGTTAATCATAGCGTTTCCGCCGTATTTTATAACAACGATTTTGCCGGCATATTTTTGAATATAAGGCAATGCTTCGGTTAAGACCAAAGCCCTTTGAGCGTTATTAATTTCCATTTTATTCACCCTTTCAAAATCAGGTTCTGTAATCGCCGTTGATTTTTACGTAATCGTAGGTTAAATCGCAACCCCAAGCGGTTGCGGTAGCATCACCGCTATCCAATGTAATAAGTATGGTAATTTCTTCTTCCAAAAGAATTTTCTTGGCAATTTCTTCGCTGAAATCTATGCCTGCACCATTACGGCAAACCTCGATTTCGCCCGAAACCGACCGGAATGAAACGCCGACCTTGTTAACATCTAAATCAGCACCGCTGTAACCGATTGCACAAAGTACGCGACCCCAGTTGGCGTCTGCACCGAAAATGGCAGCCTTAAGCAATGACGAGCAGGCAACCGACTTTGCAACTGTTCTGGCAGTATCTTTATCGGCGGCACCCGAAACGGTAACTTCTATAAGTCTTGTTGCACCCTCACCGTCACGTGCAATGTTACGGCAAAGGTAAGACGTTACGGCAAACAGTGCTTGTTTAAATGTTTTAAAGCCGTCACTGTCAACACTGTCGATAATGGGGTTTTCGGCTAAACCGTTAGCCAAAACACAGCACATATCATTGGTTGAGGTATCACCGTCAACACTTACCATATTAAATGAATCTTTAATATCTTCGCTTAATGCGGTTTGTAAAATTTCAGGCTTGATATTAACGTCACTTGTGATAAAAACAAGCATGGTTGCCATATTGGGATGAATCATACCCGAACCCTTGGCAATACCGCCGATGGTACACATTTTACCGCCGACCTCGAACTTAAAGGCAATTTCCTTAACCTTGGTATCGGTGGTCATAATACCCTCTGCGGCACGGCGACTGCCCGAAAAGTCTAACTCTTTAACAAGTTGTGGCATACCGTTTGCGATAGGTGTAATGTCAAGCGGTTGACCGATAACACCGGTCGAGGCAACGATAACGTCGCTAGCGTCAATTTTTGCATATTGCTGCACCAAAGCGCACATATCCTCGGCAATTTCAATGCCGTTAGCGTTGCAGGTGTTGGCATTCCCGCTGTTGCAGATAATTGCCTGAGCGTAGCCGTCGGTCAAATTTTTCTTGGTAACGGTCAAAGGCGCTCCTTTGACAAGGTTTGTTGTATAGGTTGCGGCAGCAGAAGCCTTAACCTCACTAACAATCAACGCCAAATCGCGTTTTGTTTTATTCTTTCTGATTCCGCAATGGATACCCGATGCTTTAAATCCTTTTGCGGCACAAATACCGCCCTCTGTTTTTATCATTTTAATCACCTTTTATAAGTCTAAACCTTCGGTTTCGTTGAAGCCTAACATAATATTCATACACTGTACTGCGGCACCTGAAGCACCTTTGCCTAAATTATCAAATCTAGCCGATACAGTGAAACGTTCCTCGTTTCCTGTAACAAAAATCTGCATTTTGTCTTTACCCGATAGGTTATTTGAACCTAACATATTTCCGGTTTTTTCACCATTAATGTCTGAAACGTCAACAAATTTTGCGTTGGAATACTTATTTAAGTAAACCTGCTTTACAGCTTCAATTCCGCCTTTAACTTGGTTGGCGAAAAAGGGTACTGTTACCAACATTCCGCTGTAATAGTCGTCAACAATAGGGGAGAACACGGGTTGGTTTTTAAGCCCCGATATTGCCGCCATTTCGGGCAGGTGCTTGTGTGTCTGTCCTAAAGCGTAAATTCTTGCGCTGTTCATTTCGTCGGTTTTTTCATTCTCGTATTGAGCAATCATTTTTTTGCCGCCACCGGAATATCCTGTCAAAGAAAAGCAGGTTATAAGAGCGTCACTGTTAATTACGCCTGCTTCAACCAACGGACTGATTAAAGCGTTAAAACCGCTTGCATGACAACCGGGAACAGCAACGCGTTTTGCGGTGGGGAGTTTCTCTTTAAACTCATTTTTCAGTTCAGGGAAGCCGTAAACCCAATCGGGATTGGTGCGGTGAGCCGTCGAAGTGTCAATAATGCGAACATTCGGGTTTTCAACTAAACCGACCGCCTCAACAGCTGCGGCATCTGGCAGACAAAGGAAAGCCACGTCGCAAGCGTTTAAATATTTTCGTCGTTCTTCCAAATCCTTACGCTTGTCCTCGGGGATAAGCATCAGCTCTATATCTTTTCTTTTGCTTAAACGCTCGATAATACGAAGACCGGTTGTGCCTTCGCGTCCGTCAATGAAAACTTTGAACATCTTTGACCTCCGTCAGTTGTAAAAATACGCTCCCATATTACATATCTGTAATTATACAACAAAAATGAATAAAATCAAGTCTTTTTTACAAATTTATCTAATGTATGCAAAATTGCCGATTTTAACTTAAAATACTGTAAAAAAGCAACAAAATCAATAAATTTTGAATATGTAGAAGGCAGTTAACAAAAAGCCATAATTTAAAATTGATGTATAAATAAACAAAATTTATGAATATTAATACAATTTTGCTGTGAGCTGAGGGTTACCAATGGGTTTAATATGTAAAGATAATGTCAACAATAGTGTGAATAATGTGTAAATTTAGAATAGTTGTGTTTACTTTTTATGAAAACAGTGGTAAAATTTAGTGAGAATAATTTTTGTGGAGAAATATTATGCAGCCTACTTTTAGTGAAATAAAAAAAGCGGCACGAAGTGCTTTAAAACACCGTTGGCCTGAAGCTATTGTGGTTTCGGTTGTGCTTATTGCCACATTGTTGCTTAATACTTTTATGCAATATATGTTAATGAGTATTTTCAAAGTCAAAGAGGTTTGGACACCTTTTACTCCAACTGATTTACCACTTTACAGTCAACTGGCAAGTGTCGGAATTACGCTTTTTTCGGCAGTTTTCAGTTTCCTCATAATGTTCCCGCTGCTTTTTGGAGTAATGCGGTGGTTCTGGTTTGTTACAGGTGGAAGTTCAGTTAGTGCCAAGGACATTTTTTATTATTTTTCCTCACCTAAAATCTTTTTCAAAACGTTAGGTCTTTCGATAAGGCTTTATATAAGGTTGGTTTTAGGTGCAGTGGTATGTTTCTTGCCGTATATTTTGTTAGGTGTTGTAACATCTCCGTATTTGTATGATAGGTTGGGAGTTTCAATGCCTATCGTTATGAACGGTCTACTACCATTGGTATCATTTTTCGAACTGTTTGGATTTTTAGCACTTTTAATGTGGATTAGTGTTTATATTTTGTGTTACACCATAATTTTTTCCGAACCCGAACTGTCCGCAGGTAAAACCATACGTCGAACTGTAAAGATAACAAAAGGTTTCAGATTTAATACGGTTGGGTTTATGTTCAGCTTTTTTGGCTGGCTTTTGCTTTCTCTTCTGGCTGTGCCTCTTATTTTTACAGTGCCTTATTTGTTGGCATCGTTTGCGGTTTACGGTCGTGAGGTATACCGTGCCTCAAAACGCACCGAACAGCAGCCTGAATAAAGTCAAAATCGGTATCTTGACAAGGTGTTCTTTTAATGTACTGTTGGTGCAGGTCTGAGAAGTCCGTGATTTTATCATTCGTATTTTGAACCGAAAAATCATTATTTTTAGTTTGTCGGTCAAAATAATTATGCAATGCTTTTTCATAAGCGGAATGTTGTAATAGACTTCCCGTAAACTCTTTGTTATGGGTGTGTGTAAAGGCGTCGCAAATATAGTGTACAAGTTTACCCAATTGAAAAGGATTTAAATTTTTCTGTTTTAATTTTTTTGTTTCGGAAAGAATATAATCCTTGCGGTTATCCCAATTGTGACCGAAAAACGGTTTTGTTTTGAAAGATTTTAAGTAAGAAAATGGGTTATAATCCGGCAAAACAGAGCCTAAAATAAACAGAAAACTATCAAGTCGGCTGTGAGAGAAATATTCATTTGCTAAAACTTTGGCGTATTTTAAATGTGTTTCGGTCTTCATTTTTTAACTCCTTTAGTGAATAATACTAAAGGAAGTTTGTGCAGTGTTGACTGAATTATTTAACTGTTTAATTAAACTGGAGGTTTAAAATAGTGTTTTATATTGATTGGTCTTATATAATTTTGGTAATGCCGTTTGTTATTCTTTCGATGCTTGCCAGTGCGAAGGTGAATTCTTCTTTTAAAAAGTATTCAGAAGTTTATTCTCGTCGCGGACTTACCGCCGCTGAGGCAGCAAGGAAAGTTTTGCAGGATAACGGCGTTTTGGGTGTAAATATTGAGCGTGTAAGAGGTCATTTGACTGACCACTTCGACCCAAAGTCCAATACTATAAGGCTTTCCGAAAATGTTTATGACAGTACATCGGTAGCTTCAATAGGAGTCGCCTGTCATGAGGCAGGTCACGCCGTTCAGCATGCGGTAGGGTACTTGCCGGTGAAAATCCGTACCGCAATTGTTCCCATAACCAACATAGGCTCGAAACTTTCAATACCACTCGTGTTGTTGGGAATAATTCTTTCTTCTTTTGGTTCGCAGTATAGTATAATTGCTTATATCGGCGTTGCACTTTTTGCACTGTGCGTCATATTTCAGTTGGTAACCTTGCCGACCGAGTTTAATGCAAGTCGCAGGGCATTAAGAGCAATAAATGACGGTGGTATTTTATACGAAGATGAGGCGAAAGGTGCTAAAAAGGTATTGTCAGCTGCCGCTATGACCTATGTTGCCGCGTTGGCAGTTACCGTAATGCAGTTATTAAGGCTGTTTTTACTTGTTGCAGGCTCGCAACAGCGTCGCAGAAGATAGTCTGTTAAAGTGTTTTTATAAAATATAAAATCCGAGGTTGAGCAATTTGCTCAACCTCGGATTGTTTGTTTTTTTGGAATTTTACTTTTCTTCAGTAGCCTCTTGAATTTCGGGCAAACGCTCTACTGTAATACGAACAATTCGACGTTCATCCATTTCGGCAACTGTGAAGGAGTAACCGCCGTATTCAACGGTGGGGTGTTCATAGGCTTCAGGCACGCGTCCTAAAACCGACATCAAATATCCTGCAATGGTTTCATACTCACCCTCAGGCAATTCGATACCTAAAAGTTCGTCAACCTCGGAAACAGCTGACATACCATCAATATTGAACTTATCCTCGCTGATTTTTTGGATTTCCTCTTCTTCGTCGTCAAACTCATCCTGGATGTTGCCGACAATTGACTCAATTAAATCTTCAACTGTAACAATACCGGCAACGCCACCGTATTCATCGGCAACGATAACCATCTGCAAATGTTTTTCAATCATTTCAGTCAATAGGTCGCTGCACTTTTTTGATTCAGGAATAAACATGGCCTCTCGCATAAGGTCGGAGGGCTTTAATTTCGCGGGTATTTTAGCACCGACATACTGTAAAAGGTCTTTAACATAAAGTATACCCTTAATGTTGTCCAGTTCGTCCTCGTAAACCGGCAGTCTTGAGCAACCGGCGTCAATTGCCTTGGCAATAACTTCAGATAGAGGCTCGTTGACCTCAGCGGCAGTGAGGTATGTACGGTGAGTCATAACCTCGGCGGCGGTGAGTTCACCGAATTCGAAAATGTTGTTAATCATTTCTTTTTCGATTTCCTCTAAAACGCCTGTTTCTTCGCCTTCATCAACCATTGAAAGAATTTCATCTTCAGTCACGGGTGCCTCGTCAACGTGTGGGTCACCACCGAAAATTTCAACTAAAACTCTTGCAATAACTGAAGTCAAAGTCGTTACGGGCAAAAGCACAGTTTTAATAAACATCAAAAATCCCGATAAACTTGTAGCGATTTTGTCAGGATTCTGGTTTCCAAATCTTCTCGGCAGCATAAAGCCGAAGATTGCAAAGAAAAGAGATGTAACAACAGCTGCAATAAGACTTGGCAGTAACACCGCTGTGTCGGTGAAAGAGACGGTTTTTGCGACTGTGATTTCAGGCAAAACATATTTAGTTAAAGTGAAAATCAAAGCAGCTCCAAAGCCGAAAATCAAGCATAATGTAGTTGTAGCACTTGCAGTGTCGGTCGGTTTGGGTCTGCGGTCAATCAAACGGATTAAACGCTTGGCTTTTTTATCGCCGTCTTCTGCTAAATCGCGTATTTTCTTTTCGTTAACCTCTTTTAATGCAGAGGTTCCTAAAGTTACAAGAAAGCACACTACAACCGATAAAACAAAAATTAATAAATAAATTATCGCTGCAGTATCAGGTTCGGGGTCATCCATTTTTAAATTCTCCAATTCAAAATTTTATTTTTTAAAGGGACAAATATACTCCCACAAGTATATATATTATACATTAAATGCCAATTTGTCAATCAATATTGTGATTTAAGAAAATTTTGCTTAATAAATTTATTAAATTGAAGTAAAAAACTCTTTATTATTTGAAGTGATTATGATACAATTACTGTATATATTTATCTAATGTTAATTGAATGTTTACAAATTAACATAAGTAATTTGATAAAATATTAAATAATGGAAAGAAAACTTATATGTTTGGAGGAAAAACATAAATGATAGAAGTTAAAAACCTCTCCAAGAAATATGGTTCTCATGTTGCGGTAAACGATGTCAGTTTTACCATTAATGACGGTGAGATTTTAGGTTTCTTGGGACCTAACGGTGCCGGTAAAAGTACAACGATGAATATTGTTACCGGCTATCTTTCTGCAACCTCAGGCAGTGTTGCTATTGACGGATACGATATTTTGGAAAATCCGAATGAGGCAAAAATGCGTATTGGCTATCTGCCCGAGCAGCCGCCTCTTTACACGGACATGACTCCCAAAGAGTATCTTGAATTTGCTGCCGAGCTTAAGAAGATACCCAAACACGAGCGTGAAGAGGCC
>JAZOQN010000075.1:0-7394 GCA_045656125.1 Acutalibacteraceae bacterium | reverse complement strand
AAGCGGTGTATAAATAAAATTTAAAATTAATTTTTAATTAAAGATGTAAAACTCTTTCCTGAATTTCTTGAGTTCTTCCCTGATTCCAATACTGTGTACCGATATAACCGCAGGTACGACGGGCAACATTCATCTTGTTCTGGTCGCGGTTGCCACACTTGGGACACTCCCAAACCAACTTGCCGTCTTCATCCTTTTTAATAAGAATTTCGCCGTCATATCCGCACTCCTGACAGTAGTCAGACTTGGTATTAAGCTCGGCATACATAATGTTATCGTAAATATACTTCATAACCTGCAAAACAGCCTCAATGTTGTCCTGCATATTAGGTACTTCAACATAACTGATAGCACCGCCAGGTGACAAGGCCTGGAACTTGCTTTCGAGTGACAACTTCGAGAAAGCATCAATATCTTCGGTTACATGAACGTGATAAGAGTTAGTAATATAGTTTTTATCGGTTACGCCCTCGATAATACCGAAACGCTTCTGCAAACATTTTGCGAACTTATATGTGGTAGACTCAAGCGGAGTGCCATAAAGAGAATAATGAATATTCTCGGCAGTACGCCATTTCAGGCAAGCATCGTTGAGCTTTTCAAGTACCTTGATACCGAAAGCCTCACCTTCAGCCTCTGTAAGTTTCTTGCCGGTCACACGGTATACGCACTCCCAAAGACCTGCATAGCCTAACGAAATGGTAGAATAACCGCCGTGTAAGAGTTTATCAATCGGCTCACCCTTTTCAAGTCTTGCCAAAGCACCGTACTGCCACAAAATAGGAGCAGCATCCGACAAGGTGCCCTCCAAACGCTCGTGACGGCACTGTAAAGCCTTGTGGCAAAGCTCCAAACGCTCATCCAAAACTTGCCAGAATTTATCAATATCTCTACCCTCAACACAAGCTGAGCAAGCAACGTCAACAAGGTTGATGGTAACAACACCCTGATTGAAACGTCCATAGTATTTCGGTTTGCCGTTTTCGTCAACCCACGGAGTCAAGAAACTGCGGCAACCCATACAGGTATAGCAGTTACCGTTACCGTTCTGGTCGATTTTAAGCTGTAGCATAATCTTCTCGGAAATATAGTCCGGAACCATACGTTTGGCAGTGCACTTAGCAGCAAGCTCAGTGAGATACCAGAAAGGTGCATCCTCGGTGATGTTATCGTCTTCCAAAACATAAATGAGTTTCGGGAAAGCCGGTGTTACATAAACGCCTGCCTCATTCTTAACACCCTTAATACGCTGGTTGAGCATTTCCTCAATAATCATTGCAAGGTCGTGTTTTTCCTGCTCGGAATGAGCCTCGCCCAAATACATAAATACAGTAATAAACGGTGCTTGTCCGTTAGTGGTAAGCAAGGTTACAACCTGATACTGCAAGGTCTGAACGCCACGGCTGATTTCAGAACGCAAACGCTTTTCAACAATTGCGTTAATCTTATCCTCGGGCATATTAACCTCAGCCGACTCAAGTTCTGCCAAAACTTCACGACGGATTTTCTGACGGCTGACATCAACAAACGGTGCCAAATGAGTAAGACTGATACTCTGACCGCCGTACTGGTTAGATGCAACCTGAGCAATAATTTGAGTTGAGATATTACATGCGGTTGAGAAACTATGCGGTTTTTCAATCATGGTACCGCTGATAACTGTGCCGTTCTGGAGCATATCCTCCAAGTTAACAAGGTCACAGTTGTGCATATGCTGTGCATAATAGTCACTATCGTGGAAGTGAATAATACCGTCACGGTGAGCCTTAACAATCTCATCAGGGAGAAGAATACGCTCGGTAATGTCACGGCTGACCTCACCTGCCATATAGTCACGCTGAACGCTGTTAACGGTAGGATTCTTATTAGAGTTTTCCTGCTTGGCTTCTTCATTGTTACACTCAATCAAAGACAAAATCTTATCATCGGTAGTGTTAGAAGCACGAACTATATTACGTGTATAACGGTAACGAATATAACGCTTTGCGGTTTCATAAGCACCGTGTTTCATAAGTTGGGTTTCAACCAACTCCTGAATTTCTTCAACTGATAACGCACGGCCAATATTTGCACAATAATTTTCAATAATTGCAGCAATAGCGTGAATCTGCTCAGGAATAAGTTCAGGCTTACCTTCTGTTGCTAAATTAGCCTTGGCGATAGCATTTTCAATTTTAACCGGCTCAAATATTGCTTCGGAGCCATTTCGCTTAATAATTTTCATAATCTCGTCCTCAATTCGTCAAAATTTCAACATCTCAACTTGTCGTGCAAGAGTATTGTACCAAACCATAGCAATAAAGTCAATAGTAAATTTGCACATTTTGTAGATTATTTTTTGTATAAACACAATATCTTGTGCTTTAAACTGTTGCCAAATTGTGCCTTTTTATCACAAATCAGCCGAAAACCTATTAAAATCAAGCTTTTTTCACAAATTGCACACACTATATATTGTGTTCACTAAATTTTCAACCACATTATAGAAATCGCGCAAAATAAAAAGGAGAGGTCTACCCTCTCCTTTTAATATACAGTTTACATTAAATTCTCATCGTACTGTGCACGGCTTCCGCCGATAAACTTGGGACGTACCCTTGCGGCAGTAAGCAATGCACTGCCGATAGTTTTGGTTTCAAGCCGAACAGGTACGGCAACTGCTTTTAGATGCATACCTATAAGCGTTTGACCTATATCAAGTCCTGCATCGGCTAAAATATGCTCAACCGCAACCGGCTCTTTCATTGCCTTATACACCGCCGTTGCAAACGAGCCACCTGCTTTAGGTTGCGGAACAACATTAACAATATCCCAACCCTTGCTTTCTGCCAATTGGCGTTCAACAATAACAGCTCGGTTCAAATGTTCGCAACACTGTGCAGCAAGGAAAATGCCTTTTTTATCAAGCACCTTTTTTATTGTGGCAACAATATCTGTTGCTACTTCAGGTACCGACTGTGTGCCGATTTTACTGCCGATAATCTCACTCGTTGAGCAACCGACAACCAAAACCTGACCTTTTTTAAGACCTGCAACCTCGATTAATTCGAGAACAGCACTTTTAGCCTCTAAAACATAATTTTCCATTGTAATCACTTCTTAAAATTTATATTTACCCTCGTCACACAAAGCCTTAATAGCACCAACAACTGTGGGCATATCTTCTTTGTATGTAACGCCATACCACTTATCCTCGGCAACAAGCACCTTTGCGGTCTTCTCGCCCGATTTAAGCAATTCGTCCACCAAGAACGGCAGGAAAAACTCCGACTTCATTTCAGTTCCGCGTTCTTGCAAGAATTTTTTAAAGCCAACTTCAAGATAGTCAAACAAGTCGGGAGTGAATCCCCACATATTCATCGAAACCACGGTATCGGGTGAAAGCTGACCGACTGTGCCATCCTCTTTTACATATTTACAATCACTGTCAATCTTTGTATGCTCGTCAACATCCTTGAGTAATCCATTTTCAACAGTACAAACACCGCGGGAAACATAACCGTTTTCGGTAACAGTATTCTTAAGTTTAAATCCAACCATACAATAACCGTCGGCAGTTTCCAAGCCTTCGGCAACCTTTTCGTATGCTGACGCACCATAAAAATCGTCTGCATTAATAACAGCAAACGGAGTTTTTACAACGTCCTTACAGCAAAGCACTGCATGACCGGTACCCCACGGCTTTTCACGACCTTCAGGCACAGCAAAGCCTTCCGGCAAAGCATCTAACTCCTGGAAAACGTATTCAACCGGCAACTGCTTTTCAACGCGTTTACCTACTGTTGCCTTAAACTCTTCTTCGATAGCATGTTTTATAACAAACACAACTTTAGTAAAACCTGCTCTTTTTGCATCATAAACCGAGAAATCCAAAATAGCCTCGCCGTTAGGGCCAACTGCGGCAACCTGCTTTAACCCGCCAAAACGACTGCCCATACCTGCCGCCATAACTACTAATGTTTTATCCATTATTATCTCTCCTTTAATAGTTTGATAAAATAATAACGCCATCTTTATATAAAGTCTACGGTAAAATATTCTAAACTATCGTAAAACAGTACAAAATTTATTTATTTGCCATTTTCAATATTTTTAAGTTTACTGTCTGCCTCGCTAAAACCTTCGGTACTCTCTCTGACAAACAGTATTTTCAGGGTCATAGCACAAAGCTTAATATCCTCTAAAAACGAATAGTTTTCTATATAATGTATATCCATATTAAGCTTATTTTGCGGAGTTGTATTATATTTGCCATAAATTTGAGCGTAGCCAGTAAGACCTGCCTTAACCTTATGACGCATATTAAATTCGGGCAACTTAGCGGCATAATCGTTAACTAATTCAATCATTTCGGGTCTTGGCCCCACAACCGACATATGTCCAAACAGAATATTGAACAACTGCGGCAACTCATCAAGTCTAAACGGACGAATAAGCTTGCCGACAAAAGTAATTCTGTCATCATCAACGGTAGTCTTTTTAACCTCTGTATCGGTTGCCACCTTCATTGAACGGAATTTGTATATATTAAACACTTTTTGTCCGCGTGTAATTCGGGGTTGTTTAAAAATTATCGGTCCACGGTCGCAAAGCTTAATACCTATTGCAATCAAAAGCATTATAGGACTTGTGATGATGATACCCAACCCTGAAACCACAATATCAAAAGTACGTTTGATAATACGTTGTTCCATTGTAAGACCGCCGTTATGCAAGAACAATACAGGGGTATCGAAAACCTGCACAGGATAACTGCCGTTTAAAATAGCATCGGCACTTGACGGCAAAACGTAAATACGCTTATCCTGGGCGTAGCAGTACTTTATAATTTCATCCTTTAAGACAGAATCAAACTCACAAATCAGCACGGTATCGTGACGGTCAATTTCGTTCTTGATTTCATCTAAACCACGGTCAACCGTAATACCTTTTGTCAGTGAAAAACGTTCCTTAATGATGGAAATCTTTTTAATAATATCGTTTCGACTGTTGGCATCAAATATTGCCAAAACTTTACGTGCAGTATGCAGAGCAAAATAAACATGGCTTAAAGAATACATAAGTCCAATAAGGACAAACACCTGACAAACAGTAAGGATTATCAACGGCAACGGATTAAGCATATTTCCGGCAATAAGACAAAGTATTACATAAATAAAACAGTTCGAAAAGAAAACCGACAGTGACAGACTGTAAGACAGTTCATGCACACGCTGAATACCAACCTTAAATCCGTCATATATACTGCCAAAAACAACAAATATTGCAACGTACAAAGCAATAAACAAAAAGTTACCGCTTCCTCTGTACAGAGTTTCATCATAAAAGTTTTGCCATACGCCGATAAACGCAGTTGTAACAGTCACAATTACCAACACTTTAAGAAAAAACAACACCGTGTTGCGAAACTTTTTCAGTATTTCCAAGCCAATTATCCTCCTTTCACTGCAAATCGTAAATTATTTTATAAATTATACTCCAAATCCGCAAAAAAGTCAATCACGGCACTTTTTCAAAGTTTCATCAATGAGGTTACAATACCTTTTTGATTTATATCAACAATGGCATATCCTTCTTTGCCGTCACGCGAAGCACGCAATGCACCCGGATTAACAATATACACTCCGTCACGGTACTTGGAATCGGCAATATGAGTATGTCCGTAAAGCACCAATTTTGCTTTACAGGTTACCGCCGCTTCATAAAGCTTTTCTGTACCGTACTTTACACCGTACAAGTGTCCGTGAGTGTATATAACAGTAACACCGTCTAAAACAGTTTCGCCATAGGTCGGATACATAGAATTCCAATCGCAGTTACCTGAAACAATATAATAATTTTTATTTTTGAAAAACTCGGTCACTTGGAGAAACTCTTCAACGCCATCACCCAAATAAAAGACGTTATTAATGTCTTCGTGACGTGAAAGCACCGTTTCAACAGCCCTTTTTGAACCGTGACAGTCCGACATTACAAGTATTCTCATTTTAAAAACACCTTCTGTAATCACGGCACAAACTACCGCATATTATATATTGTATAATTTATTTAAATTAAGAAAGAAGAATTTACCATGGATGAAAAACAACTGGCTCAAATGCTTCAACTTGCTTCAAAAAAGCTTGGAATAACACCCGAAGCATTAAAGCAAAAAGCAATGTCAGGTGATGTTGACGGCCTGCTTTCCAAAATGGATAAATCGTCAGCCGAAAAGGTTAAATCTATAATGAAAGACAAAAACATCACTGATGAATTGGCGAAAAAATTCAACAAATAACAAAATCTAATTAGGAGGAACTTAAAAATGGAGGATATGGCGAGTAAAATTTCAGAACTTTTGTCCGACCCCGACGGTATGGAAAAAATTAAGTCGTTAGCCGACGCGTTATTCAAAGATAATTCTGCTCCAAAGGACGAACCGCTTGAAAACACTTCAAGCGGAGGTTTCAGTCTGCCTGACGGATTTGACATCGGCAAAATAATGGGATTAATGTCGGCCTTTAACAATAAACAAACCGACCGCCGAAGCAATCTTTTGTTAGCGTTAAAACCGCACTTGTCAGATGAACGTCAGGAACGGGTTGATAAAGCAGTTAAACTTATAAAAATTGCCGCCTTGTTACCCGTGTTAAAGGAGCAAGGTATACTTGATTCACTATTGTAAACACTCAAAAAGGCGGTGGGAAAATGCCTGAAAATCCAAAAGATATTCAAAAAATGCAACTGGATGCTGAACGACGCATACGGGAAATGCAACGGCGGTCAGACAACTATGTGCATAACAACGATAGACCTCCTGTGCCTAACTTTTCCAACACCAACCAATACCGCCACAACGAGCAACCGACAAACCAAGGCTTTAACGAAAGCAAAATAAATCAAAATCAGCAATCACATAAAAACCAACCGCAAAACCGACAACAAGCACATCCACCAACAAAAACTGTAATCGAGCCTATCCAATCTCCTCCGTCTCAACACAAAAGCGGTTTTTTAAGCCGATTTAAAGGATTCGATATTTTAAAAATCTTCAATTTTCAAAACTTACGCATCGACAATGACGTACTGATTATAGTAGCATTGATTTTCTTGCTTTCAACCGAAGAAACCGACGAATTATTGCTTATGGCACTAATTTATATAATGTTGTAATATAATTCACATTGCATTAAAAACATCAGCCAACATTTGCATTGTCAACGCTTCGGCACGGATGTTTTCATCCAACCCGACTGTTGCCAATGCATTTTTTATATCCTCTTTGCTCCACCTGCCACCAGCACTAACGGAGTTGACAAGCGTCTTTCGACGTTGACCAAAAGCAGCTTTTATAAAAGCAAAAAAGCCTTTTTCATCATTTAAGGTTACAGGTGGCTCAGGCAATACATCTAACT
>JAZOQN010000074.1:0-26745 GCA_045656125.1 Acutalibacteraceae bacterium | reverse complement strand
GTATTCGTCTCTTAACCTTGCCATGTTAATGCATCCTCCTTATCAGATTGTTTCGCCGCACTTTTTGCAGATGCGGTCTTTTTTACCATCTTCGTAGAGCTTGTGGCCTACGCGGGTGGGTTTCTTACATTTCGGGCAGACAACCTGAACCTTGCAGGCGTAGATTGCACTTTCTGCCTCAATAATACCGGACGGGTCACCGGCCTTGCGGGGTTTAACATGCTTTTTAACCATGTTGAGACCCTCAACAATAACCTTACCCTCTTTCGGGCTGACCTCTAAAACCTTACCGGTCTTACCACGGTCTTTATCGTCACCGGTCAAAATAATGACGGTATCGCCGACTTTAATATTCATTTTACTCATGTCAGTATACCTCCATTATAATACTTCGGGAGCAAGAGAAAGGATTTTCATATAATCTTTCTCACGGAGCTCACGTGCGACTGGTCCAAAGATACGTGTACCTCTGGGAGTTTTATCTTCTTTAATAATAACCGCGGCATTTTCATCAAAACGGATATATGAACCGTCGTTACGGCGAAGGCCCTTGCAGGAACGTACTACTACTGCCTTGACTACATCGCCTTTTTTGACGGTACCGCCGGGAGCTGCTTTCTTAACAGAAGCAACTACGACGTCGCCAATGTTGGCATACCTTCTGCCGGAGCCGCCAAGTACGCGGATGCACATTAATTCTTTTGCACCGGTGTTGTCGGCAACCTTAAGGTAAGTCTGTTGCTGTATCACAGTTTCTTCCTCCTTTAGACTACTTTGCCTTCTCTATGATTTCAACTACGCGCCATCTCTTATCTTTGGAAAGGGGACGTGTCTCCATCAGAAGTACACGGTCACCGATGCCGCACTCATTGTTCTCATCATGGGCTTTAAACTTAACGGTGTTCTTAATGATTTTCTTATAGAGCGGGTGCTTTACGTTGTCTTCGATAGCAACTACAACGGTTTTATCCATCTTGTCGCTTACAACCTTACCTACTCTTGTTTTACGAAGGTTTCTTTCGCTCATAGCTTAGTGCCTCCCTTTCTTAAGAATTGGTGCCGTTCATTTCGATTTCGCGAAGAATAGTTTTTACTCTTGCGATATCTTTTTTAACGGCTGCAATTCTAATCGGGTTATCGAGCTGGTTAATGGCATGTTGGAAACGAAGATTGAAAAGCTCTTTCTTCAAATCAGCTAACTGTTCCTCCAACTTTGCCGGAGTCATTTCTCTGAGTTCCTTAACATTCATTACTGCTCACCACCCATCTCTTTAGTAATAAACTTGCATTTGATAGGCAGCTTGTTGGCAGCAAGACGCATAGCCTCGCGAGCGACCTCTTCGTTCACACCGCCAATTTCAAACATAACTCTGCCCGGTTTTACCACGGCTACCCAATACTCAGGAGAACCTTTACCGGAACCCATACGGGTTTCAGCCGGCTTCTCAGTAATCGGCTTGTCGGGGAAAATCTTAATCCAAACCTGACCGCCACGCTTGATGTAACGAGTCATGGCGATACGGGCTGCTTCGATTTGGTTGGAAGTAATCCAAGCCGGCTCTAAAGCCTGCAAACCGAAATCTCCGTTAGAAACGAAGTTGCCGCGGAGTGCCTGACCTTTGAGGCGTCCTCTGTGTACGCGGCGATATTTAACACGCTTAGGTAATAACATCAGCGGTTGCCTCCTTCCTTGCGGGGCTTACGTGCGTCGTGAAGAACTTCACCGGTGTAAATCCATACCTTTACGCCGATACGGCCGTAGGTGGTATGAGCTTCAGCGAAGCCATAATCAATGTCAGCACGAATAGTCTGAAGCGGAATGGTTCCTTCACGGTAGTTTTCGGAACGTGCAATTTCTGCACCGCCCAAACGACCGGAAACTTGTGTTTTGATACCCTTAACGCCACAACGCATAGCACGTCCGATGGACAACTTCATTGCACGACGGAAGGATACACGCTTCTCAAGCTGAGCTGCGATGCTTTCAGCAACCAAAGTTGCGTTAACATCGGGGTTCTTGATTTCTACGATATTGATGAATACATCCTTATCGGTTTTGAGAAGCTTTTTGCACTGTACTTTAAGCTTTTCGATTTCCTCGCCCTTGCGGCCGATTACCATACCAGGCTTTGCACAGTGAATGTGGATGCGAACGCGAGAAGCGTCACGCTCAATCTCGATTTTCGGAACACCTGCCGAATAAAGAGTTTTCTTTAAGAACTTACGGAGGTTGTAGTCCTCAACCAAAGTTTCGCCGAAATCCTTATCCTTGGTAAACCAACGAGAATCCCAGTTTTTAATAACTCCAACACGGAAACCGTGGGGATTTACTTTCTGGCCCATAACTTAACCTCCTTCTTAGATTTCACGTTCTCTGAGAACCAGAGTAACGTGTGATGTTCTCTTCAAGATGCGGTGTGCACGGCCGTGGTCCTTAGCTCTGATTCTCTTTAAGATAGGACCGGGACCAACGTAGCACTCTGCAACGTAAAGTTTAGAAACATCCATTTGATGATTGTTTTCTGCATTTGCAATAGCTGATTTGAGCAGTTTTTCAAGATACTCGCAGGCCGACTTCGGTGTGAACCTAAGAATAGCCATGGCTTTATCAGCGTCCTGATTACGAATTAAATCGAGGACTATCTGCACCTTGCGAGGTGATATGCGGGCATATCTGAGTGTTGCCCTTGCTTCCATAGTCATACTCTCCTTTCGACCGCTTACTTCGTTGTCTTTGCGCCGGCATGACCCTTAAAGGTTCTGGTCGGAGCAAATTCACCGAATTTATGACCTACCATGTCTTCGGTAACGTATACCGGAACATGCTTTCTGCCGTCATGAACTGCCACCGTATGTCCGACGAAATCGGGGAAAATAGTGGATGAACGGCTCCAAGTTTTGAGGACACGCTTCTCGCCTGCTGCATTCATTTCCTGAACACGCTTTAAAAGCACGGGCTGAATAAAAGGTCCTTTTTTAACGCTTCTTCCCATTGTTGTTTCTCCTTTCGTCGATTACTTGGCATTACGACGTTTGACAATATACTTGTCAGTCGATTTATGCTTCTTACGGGTTTTGTAACCCAAGGTGGGTTTACCCCAAGGTGTAACAGGACCGGAACGGCCGATAGGAGCACGTCCCTCACCACCACCGTGGGGGTGGTCACACGGGTTCATAACAGAACCGCGAACTGTAGGACGCCAACCCATATGGCGCTTACGACCTGCTTTACCGATGTTAACATTCTCATGCTCGGGGTTGGATACGCTACCGATAGTTGCCATGCAAGAAGCAGGAACGTTACGGAGCTCACCTGAAGGAAGTCTCAAAAGAGCCATTCCGTTTTCTTTAGCCATGAGCTGAGCCATGTTACCGGCTGAACGTGCGAGCTGTGCGCCCTTACCGGGGTAAAGCTCTACGTTGTGAACAACAGTACCAACAGGGATATCGCTGAGCTTCAATGCGTTGCCCGGCTTAATATCAGCTGTGGGACCTGAAATAACGGTATCGCCAACTTTTAAATCCTGAGGAGCGATGATGTAACGCTTCTCGCCGTCCTCGTACTGAACGAGTGCAATAAATGCTGAACGGTTGGGGTCGTACTCAAGAGTCATAACAGTGGCGGGTACGCCGATTTTATCACGCTTGAAGTCGATGATACGATACTTAATTCTGTTTCCGCCGCCGTGATGACGAACGGTGATGCGGCCATAGCTGTTACGGCCTGCATTCTTTTTAATTACGCCTAACAAGCTCTTTTCAGGTGCTACCTTAGAAAGTACGGAATAATCCATAACTGTCATACCGCGGCGACCCGGAGTCGTAGGCTTGTAATGCTTAATAGCCATTTTAAGTTTCACTCTCCTATTTGGGCTTAGCGGAGTTTAAACTCCATACATTGCCTTAATCGTTCTTGAATTAACTAATTACATCAAACCGTCGAAGAATTCGATGGTCTTGGAATCTGCCTTAAGGGTAACAACTGCCTTTTTCCAAGCAGCGGTGTATCCCTCATAACGACCCATGCGACGCTTGTGGCCGCTGACGTTCATGGTGTTGACCTTTTCAACCTTAACACCGAAGATTTCCTCGCAAGCTCTTGCGATATCAATCTTAGTAGCGTCTACTGCTACTTTGAAGGTGTACTTCTTGTCGGCAAAACCGGTCATGCTGTGCTCGGTGATAACCGGAGCAATAATAATGTCCTGAGCTGCTTTCATTATGCGTAAACCTCCTCGATGGTCTTAACAGCATCCTTAACGATAACCAAAGTATCGGCATTGATGATGTCATAAGTGTTGATGGTGTTTACCTGTGCGGTCTTTACGCCGGGAATGTTAGCAGCAGACTTCACAACGTTTGCTTCGTTAGAAGCGAGAACGATAAGAGTCTTCTTACCGGTTTCAAGAGCCTTCAGGCACTCAACAACAGTCTTAGTCTTAAAGCCCTCAACGGTGAGAGCATCAAGAACGATAAGGGATTCTGTGAGAACCTTATCAGAAAGAGCAGACTTCAAAGCGAGCTGTCTTTCTTTCTTGTTGATGGTGTAGTAGTAATCTCTGGGCTTGGGACCGAGAGCAATACCGCCGTGTGTCCACTGCGGTGCACGGGTAGAACCCTGTCTTGCATGGCCTGTACCCTTCTGTCACCAGGGTTTCTTCCCGCCACCGGAAACTTCGGAGCGGGTCAATGTCGACTGTGTGCCCTGACGCTGATTAGCGAGGTAGTTCACAACAGCCATGTGCATAACGGCGGCGTTAGGCTCGATACCGAATACTGCAGCGCTTAATTCGATTTCTCCAACCGACTTACCGGCCATATCCTTAATTGCAACAACTGGCATTTTCCTTCACTCCTTCCTTAAGCTTTAACGCTATCGAAAACAACTACGATAGCACCCTTGGGGCCGGGAACGGCACCCTTAACTGCGATAATGTTGTTTTCTACGTCAATCTTGACAACTTCAAGATTCTGAACAGTTACACGCTCGTTACCGAGGTGACCTGCCATCTTCTTACCCTTCATAACACGTGAAGGAGTTGAGCTTGCACCCAACGAACCGCCGTGGCGGTGAACAGGGCCGGTACCGTGAGATTCTTTCAAGCGAGCAAAGTTCCAACGCTTAATTACGCCGGCGTAGCCCTTACCTTTACTTGTACCTCTTACGTCTACCTTGTCACCCTCTGCGAAAACGTCAGCCTTAATGATGTCGCCTACATTGTAAGCAGAGCAATCATCAAATCTGAATTCGCGAAGAACCTTCTTGGGAGCTACATCGCCCTTAGAGAAATGGCCCTTCATAGGCTTGTTAACCTTTGAAGCCTTCAAATCGCCGAAGCCAACCTGAATTGCTTCATAACCGTCATTCTCGGTAGTTTTCTTCTGGCTGATAGCACAAGGGCCAGCCTCGATAACTGTTACCGGAACAACGTTACCGTTTGCGTCAAAAAGCTGGGTCATACCAAGCTTCTTGCCTACGATAGCTTTTTGCATTTTATTTTCCTCCTAAATGGTTATTGGTTGACCTTTCGGCCAACATGACCTGCCTTACGTTAAAGATTAGAGCTTAATCTCAATCTCAACGCCGGCGGGGAGCTCAAGACCCATCAGAGCTTCAACAGTTTTGTTGGAAGGTCTGAGAACGTCGATAAGCCTTTTGTGAGTTCTGCTTTCAAACTGCTCACGGCTGTCCTTATATTTGTGGACTGCACGAAGAATAGTTACAACTTCCTTTTCAGTAGGAAGGGGTACGGGACCCGAAACACGAGCACCGGTACGCTTTGCTGTCTCGATAATCTTCTCTGAAGCCTGGTCGATGAGAGCATGGTCGTAACTTTTCAGTCTGATTCTGATTTTCTCCTTAACTGCCATTGTGACTTTCGCCTCCTTAAATAATTTGGCGGGCAACGCCGCTTTGTCTGCAATGTTTACATTGTGCCGGGTGTTTCATCCCTGTCCAATATAAAATCCGGATTGGAGCAAACTTTTTTGCTTACAATCCGGGGCCGACATCGGCGTTAACTTTGGTAGTCCCAAAACAACGCTGGAAACTTGCCGCCCGGTTTAAAATCGGACATACTCCGCGGAAATTCCCCAACTCAAAGGTTGGCCACCTCCCGCATCAACGCATATCTGCACATCAAATGCCCAAGTAGTATAACACAACATTTTATAAATTGCAAGTGTTTTTTTAACATTTTTTTAATTTTTTTTTGCCTCAAAAAAAACAAAATCTTTTTCATCAAAATATCTCAATATAATATAAAATTAAAAAACAAAAGACAAGAATCGCTGCTTTAAATTGCTTTATATATATAATGTAAGAAAACCCGCTCAAAATGAACGGGTTTTTAAGGTTAAAATTTATTTACGTCTTCTGACGGCACCGCGAGATTTTGTATTTCTGCGGCTTGCACCGCCTTCGGCCTTTTTAGGATATTTTTTGCGGAACATAACATTTGCGGTTATCAATCCACCAGTGCAAAGCACAATCAGTACAATCGGAATCCATATTATTTTGTAAACTGCCTTTGCTGCCGAATTTGAATGTGCAACATAATGTTCTTCATCGTCATCATACGACTCAAAATACTCAGTCGAAACGGTAGATGCAACAGAACTTAATATCGTACTGGGGGCTGATGTTGTAACATCCTGACTGATAAATGTATTACCGTGTCCGCCGGTAGTGTGAACCGGCTTTTTCGATGATGTTTTTTTACTTGAAGTACTGTCAGAACTGTCCTCTTCCTCTTCATCACCATCAGATGTTGATGTGTCAGATTCCGAAGTATCAGAACTCTCTGAATCGCTTTCGGTACTTGATGTATCCTCACTCTCATTATCCGAAGAACTCGAATCGGACGATACCGATTCATTATCCTTTGATGAACTTGAGGATTGTGACACCACCGAAGATTTCTCACTTGATTGCTGAGATGACAAATTGTCATCCTCACCCACCGCCGAAACGGTTATGGCAGAAACAACTATCAGCACTATACATAACACATTAAACAGTGCCAAAGCTGATTTTTTCAACATAATATTCAATCCCTTTTTATAAAGCCTTATTAATAAGCCTTGCCCCAATAAACCAACTTTTTAGCAGGTTTACCGCAACATACACATTTGCCGTCTACTAATTCCTGCTGACCCAAAGGCATACAGCGTGACGAAACACCTGCTATTTCCTTTAGTTTATCCTCACACTCGCGGTCCATACACCAAAGTGCTTTAATAAATCCGGGCTTATTATCGGCAGTTTCTTTCATCTCGTCAAGATTAGAAACCTCGTAAGTCATATCCTCGCGACGTTCTAAAGCCTTTTGGAACATAGATTTAGAAATATCTTCGAGTAATTTTTCAACAGTAGTCTCCAACTCGTCTAACGATACAAAAATCTTTTCTCTTGTATCACGACGAACTAAAACACACTGATTGTTCTCAATATCTTTAGGTCCTAACTCCAAACGAAGCGGAACGCCCTTCATCTCATACTCGGAGAACTTCCAACCGGGCGACTGGTCACTGATATCAAGACCTGCTCTGAATTGCTTTTTCAAACGTTCGTAAACTTCGGTTGCTTTATCAATAACACCCTCTTTGTGCTGTGCAATCGGGATAACCATTACCTGCTTCGGTGCTACTGCAGGCGGTAAAATAAGACCGCTGTCATCACCGTGTGTCATAATAACCGCACCGATTAAACGGGTGGTCATACCCCAAGAGGTCTGGTGAGGTGTTGCAAGTTTATTTTCCTTATCGGCATAAGTTATACCGAAAGCCTTAGCAAATCCATCACCGAAATAGTGCGATGTACCACTCTGCAAAGCCTTACCGTCGTGCATCAAAGCCTCGATAGTGTAGGTTTCAACCGCACCGGCAAAACGCTCTTTCTCGGTCTTAATACCTTTTACAACCGGGATACAAAGATACTTTTCACAGAATTCTGCGTAAACATTAAGCATCTTTACGGTTTCTTCCTTTGCCTCCTCGGCTGTAGCGTGAATAGTATGACCTTCTTGCCACAAGAATTCTCTCGAGCGCAAGAAAGGACGTGTGGTTTTCTCCCAACGAACTACCGAAACCCACTGGTTGTAAAGTTTCGGCAAATCACGCCAAGAGTGAATAATATTCTTATAATGGTCGCAGAACAAAGTTTCAGAGGTCGGTCTTACGCAAAGTCTTTCCTCTAACTTCTCGCTTCCGCCGTGAGTTACCCATGCAACCTCAGGGGCAAAACCTTCAACATGGTCTTTTTCCTTTTGTAAAAGGCTTTCGGGAATAAACATCGGCATACAGACATTCTCGTGTCCTGTCTCTTTGAACATACCGTCCAAAATACGCTGAATGTTCTCCCAAATAGCATAACCGTAAGGACGGATAACCATACATCCTTTGACGCTGGTATAGTCAATAAGCTCCGACTTGATACATACATCGGTATACCATTGAGCAAAATCGTCCTCCATAGAGGTTATCTCTTTAACTAACTTTTCTTTTGCCACTTTAATTCACCATTTTCAATTAGTTTTATATTAAAAATTATTATACTTTAAATATTCTAAAAATTCAATAGATTTTTTGTAAATACGTGTCGAAACACGTCAAATATCCTATCGAAGCAACATCTCCATATAGCAAGACAGCACGGTGATATCATCACCGTGCTACTTTGAAGCTACATTAACTATTATTTTGCACTCTCGATATAATTTACAACATCACCGACAGTTTTAATGTTCTCAACCTCGGTATCGGGAACTTCAATGTCAAACTCATCTTCAATAGACATTATCAAATCAACAACATCCAAGCTATCGGCACCTAAGTCCTCAGCGATGTTGGACTCCATTGTAATTTCATCTTCTGCAACATCAAGTTGCTCTGCAAGAATTGCTCTGATTTTTTCAAAAATCATTTCTTAATCCTCCTAAAACTTCCAAAAAAATGTAGACTAATGTTTAAAAGCGTGATATAATTTGTAAACTAATGGGTATGCCTTTATTTTAACTTTACACAGTTATCACGTTAATAATAATATGTTGCCCATTGCCATTTGTCAATAGGATTTTGAAATTTTTATTTAAGAGGTGTTACATTTATGAATCAAAAATTTGCGGTTATAGGTCACCCCATAGGTCACACAATGTCGCCTTTTATACACAACAACCTTTTTAAAATGCAACAAAAAGACGTTGAATATTCAGTATTTGATATTCATCCTGACAGTTTAGAACAAACATTTTATGTAAACTTGAAATCGCTCGACGGTTTTAATATTACTATCCCCCACAAGGAAGCAATTTTACCTTTGATTGATGTGGTTGACGAATCGGCATTAAAGTACAATGCTGTAAACTGTGTTTTAAACAAAAACGGCAAAACATACGGTTGCAGTACCGATGCTTTCGGATTTACAAAAGCATTGGAAACTGCCGACGTTTCACTTTCGGGTAAAATTTTGGTATTGGGTGCCGGCGGTGCGGCAAGAACTCTGGCACGAGAGGCTTCCGACCGCGGTTGCGAGGTTACAATTGCAGTCCGCGACGGTAATACAACTAAAGCCGAAGCTCTAATGCAGTGGCTGAATTTCCACAAAGGCAATGCAAAATTCACGGCAATAAACAAAATTTACGAAAAGTTTGACCTTGTAATCAACGCCACACCGGTTGGAATGTACCCTAACACTGACGCCTCGGTTTTAACCGAAAAGCAATTGAAAAACTGCACTGCGGTTTTTGATGCCGTTTATAATCCCGAAAACACCAAACTTTTGGATATGGCTGAAAAATTAGGGTTAAAAACGGTTGGCGGTATGTCAATGTTAGTATGGCAGGCAGTAAAAGCTCACGAATTTTGGTACGATGCCGAATTCAAGTTAGAGGATATTGAAAGCTTAATTAATGAAGCAAACCGAGAAATGACGAGGATTTTTTATGAAAAATAACGTAATTTTATGCGGATTTATGGGTTGCGGAAAGTCCACAGTAGGCACCCTTTTAGCCGAAAAACTGAACTTTTCTTTTGTAGACAGTGACAAGGTAATTGAGCAACGCGAAAAAATGACCGTTAACGAGATTTTTTTGAACCACGGAGAAGAGTATTTCAGAGCCATTGAGACCGCAGTAATCAACGAATTATGTAAACTTGATTCTGTTGTAATTGCCACCGGAGGCGGTGCGATTTTAAATCCCAAAAATGCTGAGGCTTTACGTCAGAGCGGCACCGTATTTTTTCTTGATGTAACACCTGAAACTGTCCTTGAACGCTTAAAAAACGACACATCCCGTCCGCTTTTGCAAAGAAAGGATAAAGAATCAGCCATTCGCGAACTAATGAATATCCGCAAGCCGAAATACATACAAAACTCGCACTTCACAGTTGACGGAAACCGCCAACATGATGCCATTTCGGAAGACATTATTGAATTGACAAAATCACCTAAAAACATTTAAAAAACAGCAACTAACAGGAATGTCGACATTGAATGTGACATTCCTGTTTTATTTTCACTTTATTTACATTTTAAAGTGTCGCAAAACCTTGACATTAAAAGGATTTTGATGTAAAATTATATAATAATTTTAATATAGGTACATATGAAATTTGGAGGACTGTTGATGTCAGCTATAACTATTTCTGTAAACAAGCCTACCGCTTACGATATAATCATTGAAAACGGACTTATTAAAAATGTTGGTGAGCTAATTAAGCCTGCCGTCAAAGGTAAATCCTGCGTTGTTATGACCGATACTAATGTTGAGCCATTATATCTTGACACTGTTGTTGAGTCTTTAAAAAATGCTGGTTTCAAAGTTGAAAGCCACGTATTTTTAGCCGGTGAAGAAAGCAAAAATTTGCGTACTGTTGAAGATATGTTAAGCGTTATGTGCTCGGCCGGACTTACCAGGTCTGACTTTGCCGTTGCTTTAGGCGGTGGCGTTTGCGGAGATTTAACCGGCTTTGCCGCATCAATTTATCTCCGCGGAATTGACTATATTGGTATCCCCACCACCCTTTTAGCACAGATTGACTCTTCCGTTGGAGGCAAAACAGGTTGTGATTTGGTTTACGGCAAAAATTTAGCCGGTTCTTTCCATGCACCGAAACGCGTGCTTATTGACCCCGAATGTCTTAACACTTTATCACCGAAAATTTACAGTGACGGTCTTGCAGAGGCCATAAAATACGGCGTTATAAAATCCGAAAAACTATTCGAACGTTTGTTAAATGAAGATGCTCATGATTTTATCAATGAATTAATATTGGAATGTGTAACCATCAAACGTGATATTACCGAAAATGACTTTTTTGAGCATGGCGAACGTATATTGCTCAATTTTGGTCATACCATCGGTCACTCAATTGAAAAATATTACAATTTTAAGGATATGACGCACGGCGAAGCTGTCGGCATCGGAATGGTTATTATGGCGGTTGCCGCCGAGCGTAGCGGTGAATGTGAAGAAGGTACTGCAAAGAAAATCACTGCCTGCCTGCATAAGTATAATCTCCCTGCCACAACCGGCATTGATATGGAAACCTTAACCGAAGGCTCATACAACGATAAAAAGCGTCGCGGTAAGGATATAAAATTGGTTATTCCCGAGAGAATCGGCAGTTGCACCGTTAAGGTTTTGCCGACAGATAAATTGTTGGAATACCTTGGAGGAGAAGAATGAAAGCCGTAATTTCCCCGTCTTCCCTTTTTGGAACGGTTTCTGCCCCTCCCTCAAAATCAGCAGGACACCGCAGTCTTATTTGTGCCGCACTGTCAGACGGTGTGGTTAAAATAGAAAATCTTGGTGAGTCAAACGATATGACCGCCACGATAAATGCCTTAACCGCTTTGGGTGCAACTGTTAAACGTGACGGTTTGACGGCAACATTAACCCCGGTAAAGCACAATAATAAAGATTTGACCATAGATTTCCTCGAATCCGGCTCAACTGCTCGTTTTTTAATACCGGTTGCCGCTGCTTTAGGATGTGAAAATATCACATTTTGCGGTCAAGGAAGATTGCCCGAACGTCCATTTGGCACAATAGCCAAAGTTTTACGCGATAATGGTGTAGCCTGCTCGAGCGATACATTACCTATGACCGTTTCGGGTCAGTTGAAACCCGGAAAATTTACATTACCTGGTGACATCAGTTCTCAATATATAAGCGGACTGTTACTTGCATTATCAATTATTAAGGGCGAAAGTGAGATACTTTTATCAACCCCGTTGCAATCAAAAGACTATGTTTTAATGACAATTAACGAACTTCGTACTTTTGGAGCAGAGATTGAGATTTTTGAAGATAAATTCACTGTCAAGGGCAAACCTTCACTTAACGCTACCGACCGCACTGTTGAGGGCGACTGGTCGCAGGCTGCCTTCCATTTGGTTGCAGGTGCTATTGGCGGTGAAGTTACCGTTACGGGTGTGGATATTAATTCACTGCAAGGAGATAAGGAAATTGTCGAATTGTTACGCCGTTTTGGTGCTGAAATTACAGTTGACGGCAACAATGTGACCGCAAAAAAATCCCATTTAAAAGCAATTCAAATTGACGCTTCGCAAATTCCCGATTTAGTACCAATATTAGCCGTTGCCGCCTCTTTCGCAGAGGGTGAAACCGTAATTTACAACGCAGAGCGTTTGAGGATTAAAGAAAGTGACCGTCTTTTAGAGACAGCCTTACGGCTAAAAGCATTTGGTATTGATGTTACCGAAACTAACGACGGACTGAGAATTATCGGCGGTAAAACAAAGGGAGCCGACATAAACTCGGCTAACGACCACAGAATAGTAATGGCATTTTCTGTAATGGCGTCTTGTTCAAAAGGTATGTCAACCATAGAAAATGCTGAAGCAATAAATAAATCATATCCCTTATTCTTTAAGGATTTTTTATCACTCGGAGGTGAGTGTAATGTCATCAACAATAGGTGAAATTGTTAAAACCACCGTTTTTGGTGAAAGTCACGGTGTTGCTATCGGTGCGGTAATAGATGCACTGCCGGCAGGATATAAGATTGATATTGATGAAATCAAAGTACAAACTGCTCGACGTGCCCCCGGTCAAACATCAACTGCCACTGCACGCAAAGAAACCGATGAGCCCAAATTTTTATCAGGATTGTTAGACGGTGTCACCACCGGTGCACCGTTAGCGTTCATCATTGAAAATAACGACCAACGCTCACACAATTATGACGGCTTCAAAGACCGTCCCCGTCCGTCTCATGCAGACTATGCGGCTTATGTGCGTTATAACGGACATAATGATATAAGAGGTGGCGGTAACTTTTCAGGACGCTTGACCGCTCCTTTGACAGTTGCGGGTGCTGTTGCACGTCAAATTTTAAAACAGAACGGTATAATTATCGGCGGTCACGTTTTAGGTGTCGGCAGTTCATTTGACGAGCCGTTTGACCCCGTAAATGTATCAAGTGACCTGCTCGAAAATTTAAATAAACAGTATTTCTCGGTTATCAGCGATGAAGCAAAACAAAAAATGACCGAAGAAATTGCCGAAGTTAAAAATCAAGGTGACAGTATCGGCGGAGAAATTGAAATCGCCGTTATAGGCTTACCCGCAGGCATCGGCTCACCCACTGCAAGAGGTATTGAAAACGTTGTTTCAAATGCAGTTTTCACTGTCCCTGCAATAAAAGGAATTGAATTCGGTGATGGCTTCGGTTTAGCCTCAATGAAAGGCTCTGAGGCAAATGACGAAATGTATTATGACGGTGACGCTGTAAAATGCCGCACCAATCATTCGGGCGGTATTACGGGTGGAATTTCCAATGGTATGCCGTTGATTATTCGTTGTGCAGTAAAGCCTACTCCGTCAATTGCTTTACAGCAAAACACCGTAAATCTTAAAACAAAGCAGGATGATACAATGGTTATTGAAGGTAGACACGACCCTTGTATTGTTCCGCGAGCTTTGCCTGCCGTTGAGGCAGCAGTCGCTCTTGCTCTTTTAGATTTAATTGCAGAGGTGAAACCGCTATGACCCTCGACGAAATCAGAGCAAAAATTGACGAAATCGACCGCGAACTTATTCCTTTAATCAAAAAAAGAATGGAATGTTCGTTGGCTGTTGCAGAAATTAAGAAAAAAGAAAATTTACCTATATATCACCCCGAACGCGAAAAGCAGATTTTAGACCGCGTTGAACAAACGGTTGGTGAAGAATATGGTCACTTTGTCAGCAGTATATATTCTAAAATAATGTCGGTCAGCCGCTCGTTTCAAGGGAATGAGTTGAATCGAGACAGTGATTTTTCAAAAAATCTATCATCCTTGCCAACATCTTTCGATTACAAGAAGGTAGTCTGTCAAGGTGCTGAAGGTTCTTTTTCCCACGCAGCAACAGAAAAAATGTTTCCGGGTATGAAGCCTCAGTTTTTCACAAGATTTGAAGACGTTTTTAAAGCTGTTGAAGAAGATGACACTGCCGTTGGTATCTTGCCGGTTGAAAACTCAACTGCCGGCTCGGTAGACAGTGTTTACGATTTGATTTTAAAGTACAATCACTGTATTGTTAAAGCAATACAACTTGATGTTTCACAAAACCTTTTAAGTGTTGGCAACTGGAATGAGGTCAAAACAGTTTATTCACACCCTCACGCATTAAAGCAATGCGAAAACTTTATAAAACAAAACAAAATTAAAGCAATCGAGTATGAAAACACTGCTTTGGCCGCAAAATATGTGGCAGAACTTAACGACCCAACGGTTGCCGCCATCGGTTCAACCACCGCAGCCGAAATTTACGGGTTAAACGTATCAAAAAAGGCAATTCAAAACCAATCTGACAATGTAACTCGCTTTATTGCGGTTTCAAAAAAAGCTATTGTTTTACCAAACAGCAACACTGTCAGTGTGGCTTTTACCGTTCCACACGAAAAAGGTTCACTATACTCTATATTAGGCAGATTTGCAGACAGCGGAATGAACCTTACTAAAATTGAATCGCGTCCGATGGGACATGATTTTGAATATAAATTTTATATGGATTTTTCGGGCAACATAAAAGATGAGCACACTTTAAATCTGCTCGCTTCAATAGAATCAGAACTCTCTTATTTTGTATTTTTAGGCAACTACCCCGAAATAGTTAAGGGTAATTAATCAGAGGTAATCAAAATGAACGATTTTAAAATCAGCAAAACTAAATCTCAATACCGCAAGCACAAAAAACAACTATTGATGTTTAATACTCTTGTTTCAATAGTTTTAGCAGTAAGTATTGTTTTTGCCGGAGCTTTGGGTGCCGTTGCGTATGTTACAAGTGATATGCGTTTGGTTGAGCTGTCAACTGACCACGAAGACCTTGGCATTGATAAAACTGTCACCAATAAACTTCCTAAAGAAATTATTAATATCGCTTTGTTCGGCATTGACTCAAGAAGTAACAAAACTACCAACTTGACAAAAGCATTGTCCGGAAGGTCTGATACTGTTATCATCTTATCTATTAACACTATAGAAAAAACGATAAAAATGACTTCTATTTTACGTGATAGTTGGGTGCCTATTCTTAACAAAAAAGGTACCGGTGTAACCTACAACAAAATCAACGCTGCATACAGTATTGGCGGTGCTCAAAGAGCAATTCATACAATAAACTCCAATTTTGGACTGAATATCACCGACTATGTTTCGGTTAATATGCACCAAATGGAAAAAATAATTGATATTCTTGACGGTGACGGTCTTGAAATTAACATTACTCCTACGGAAATGCGTAGAATTAATGAGCTTTCAGACGACAATGAAGGTTTTAACTCAGAACCGCTAAAGCATTCGGGTTGGGTTAAACTTAACGCCACACAGGCTTTATGCTATTCAAGAATCCGTGATGACAGTGAAGAAATCAGAGTAATGCGTCAGCAAAAAGTGTTAGGATTATTGCTTGAAAACGCAAAGCAAATTCCTACAACACAATATCCTGAAGTGTTGAAAAATCTTCTCTCGGTTATGGAAACATCTATGTCTTATGATGAAATTTTCCAATTTTCACCTATGCTTTCGATTTCATCATTACACCTGCAAACCACTGCTGTCCCGGGTAAAGAAGTTGTTGCTCAAGGTGGCTCTTTTGAAGACACAAACGGCAAATGGGTTTGGAAATACGATTTGGAAAAAGCAAAAAAATATATTCATAATTGGATTTACGGAATATAATTCGAAAGGAATTATTACAATGAGAATCGCAGAAGGATTTTTACTCAAATCTATTGCCGGTACCAATGTTGTAGTACCTACCGGCAGCAATACCGTTTCATTTGGCAATGTTATAACATTAAACGAAACCGGCGTTTTTCTCTGGGAACAGTTGGAAAACGACACTACGGAAGAAGATTTAGTGAAAACTATGCTTAAAGAATACGATATTGACGAAGCTACCGCAAAGGCTGATGTGGCTGAGTTTGTAAATAAACTTAAAGAAGCCGGTTTGCTTGTATGACTAAAACAGTAAAACAAGTCCCTATGAGCGAAATGTCACCGCTTATTACGGGACTTATTAATGAAGATGTTGACGTTACAATACTTGTGACCGGCAGCAGTATGCGACCGATGCTCACCCATTTGAAAGACACTGTGGTGCTAACCAAATGTGACCCAGCTTCGCTTAAAAAGGGTGACATTCCTTTATACTTACGCGAAAACGGTCAATATGTTTTACATAGAATTTTAAAGGTAAACCCCGATTCATACGATATTTCGGGTGACAACCAATGGGAGCTTGAAAAAAATGTAAAACATTCCCAAATTTTGTGCGTTGTAAAAGGTTTTAAACACAATGGTAAATACCATTCTTGTGATGAATTTTTATACCGACTTTACGAAAGCACGTGGCGTTTATTATTCCCTTTGAGAAAATTTATCAAAAAAACATACCTTAAGCTAAAGTACAGGAAGTGACAAAATGAAACTTACCGATATTATAAATTCCGACCGTTTAAGTCTTTCCTTTGAGGTTTTTCCTCCTAAAACAAGTGACACTTTTGAAAGCGTTAAAACGGCCACCGAGAAAATTGCAAGACTTGAGCCATCATATATGAGCGTTACATACGGTGCAGGCGGCGGAAACTCCCAATATGCACTGCAGATTGCAGAAAATCTAAAGGCTAAAGGTATTACACCTCTGGCTCATTTGACCTGCGTTTCGTCTACCAAAGCTGAGATTAACGCTCATTTGAACGATTTTAAAAATAATGGCATTGAAAACATTTTGGCTTTACGCGGTGACCATCCAAAAGATGAAACCCAATTAAAAACAGATTATTCTTATGCATCCGAACTTATTAAAGACGTTAAAGCATTTGGCGGATTTTGTATCGGCGGTGCTTGTTACCCTGAATCACATCCTGAAAGTGAATCAAGCTTTAAAGATATTGAAAACCTTAAATTAAAGGTTGACGCAGGCTGTGAATTTCTAACTACACAGATGTTTTTTGATAACAACATCTATTATAACTTCCTTTACCGCTTGAACAATGCAGGAATCAATGTGCCGGTGGTTGCAGGTATTATGCCGGTTACCAATCCGAATTCAATCAAACGTATTTGCCGTATTTCAGGAAGTGCATTACCTCAACGCTTTATTAGAATTGTTGACCGCTTCGGTGACAACCCCGAGGCTATGCTTGATGCAGGTATTGCCTACGCTACCGAGCAAATTGTTGACCTTTTTGCAAACGGAGTCAAGGCAGTACACGTTTATTCAATGAACAAGCCCGAAGTTGCCGCTAAAATCAAAGAAAATATAAAATCCATAATCAAATGAAACATATAGATGTATCGTCAATTAAAATTAACCCGAAAGAGCTTAAATCAAGACTTTTGGGTGCAAATGACAGTGAAACTTTGTTGAAATCAACAAATGTTGAAAAAGCAATACGTGAAGTTGCTGACTGTAAATACGATTTTTGCGAAACCTCTGTGAAAGTTAAAGAATCCAATGTGATTTTCGATTTTTGTGAACTCCAAAGCAAAGATTTATCTCGCAATTTAAAGGATTGCAAAAGTGCTTTCGTTGTTGCTGTTACGTTGGGACTTGATGTTGACAGATTATTACGGCGTGAATCGGTGAAATCGGCAACTGATTTACTTTTTGCCGATGCCGTTGCCTCGGCTTTGGTCGAAGCTTTGTGCGACAAAGTGCAAGAACTTTTACCGACTGACACTAAACCGAGATTTAGCCCCGGCTACGGTGATTTGCCACTGTCGTTACAAAAACCTATTTTGAACTTTTTGAAAACTGACGGTATTACACTTACAGAAACTAATCTTATGATACCGACAAAAACAGTTACATTTATCGCAGGGAGAAAACAATGAACTTTTTAGAAACTCTAAAAACTGAACGCCTTTATTTTGACGGCGGAATGGGTACTTTATTACAGGCTAACGGTCTGAAATCAGGTGAAGAGCCTGCAAACAGGAGTATTACCCATCCTGACGTCATTACTTCTCTGCACAAAGATTATCTTAATGCCGGTGCAAACATCATTAAATGCAACACATTTGGCGTAACACCTTTAAAATTCGATAACTTCGAGGATTACATCAAAGCCTCAGTGAAATGTGCAAAAAATGCAACTTCAGGCTTTGAAAACAGTTTTGTTGCGCTTGATATCGGACCTACCGGTCGACTTTTAAAGCCTTTGGGTGACCTTGACTTCGAAGATGCAGTCAAAGCCTTTGCCGAAACCGTAAAATGCGGTGTAAAATATGGCGTTGATTTAATTCTTATCGAAACCATGAACGACCTTTATGAAACCAAGGCGGCAGTTTTAGCGGCAAAGGAAAACAGTGATTTGCCGGTGTTTGTAACCAATGCATACGGTAAGGACGGCAAATTAATGACCGGTGCCGACCCCGATACAGTTATTCAAACTTTGGTCAGTTTGGGTGTTGATGCAATCGGTCTCAACTGCTCGTTCGGGCCCGACAAAATGTTACCTATTATCGAAAAATACAGTGAACTTTGTCCCCTGCCGATTATCGTTAACCCTAATGCAGGCTTGCCAAGTGTTCGCGACGGCAAAACCGTTTATGACATCACTGCTAAACAGTTTGGCAATATAATGGAGAAAATAGCCGAAATCGGTGGTTCAATTTTAGGTGGTTGTTGCGGAACAACCCCTGAATACATCAAAGAAACAGTTGAATCTACACATAATATTCCGCTCAAAAAACGCGAAATCAAGAAAAGAACTGTTATTTCTTCTTACACTCACACAGTTGAGTTTGGTGAAAAAGCAGTTTTAATCGGTGAACGTATTAATCCCACCGGAAAGAAGAAAATAAAAGAGGCATTACGCGAAGAAAACTATAATTTTATTCTCAATGAGGGATTAAATCAGGTTGACCGCGGTGTCAAGGTACTTGACGTCAATGCGGGTTTGCCTGAAATTGACGAAGAAAAAGCACTCGAAAAGCTTATTTTTGAATTGCAAAGCGTAACCGACTGTCCGTTACAAATTGACACCTCTAATCCCAAAGCACTTGAAAAAGCAATGCGAATTTACAACGGTAAACCGCTTGTAAACTCGGTTCAAGGCACACGCGAGAGTATGGACGCGGTGTTCCCGTTAGTCAAAAAATACGGCGGTACGGTAATTGCACTTACAATTGGCGAAAACGGTATTCCTGAAACAGCCGTTGGCAGATGCGAAGTTGCAGGCTTAATTATTACCGAAGCCGAAAAATACGGAATTGACAGCAGTGACATTATTGTTGACCCGTTGACCATGACAGTATCATCTGACCCAAACAGTGCAAAAGTTACATTAGATGCAATAAAACTCATAAAAGAAACCTACGGGGTTAAAACAAGTTTGGGCGTTTCCAATATTTCGTTTGGGCTACCTGAACGCGACCGCATAAATTCATCATTCTTTACACTCTGTTTGCAGGCAGGGTTGGATGCCGCAATAATGAACCCTTTTTCCGATTTAATGATGAGTGCATACTACTCGTTCAACGCATTAACTTCAAAAGACGAGAACTTTAATGATTATATTTTATTTGCCGAAAACGGTAATTTAGCCGAAACCAAGCCTTGCGACACTGCGATTGACCTTAAAACCGCAATTTTAAAGGGCTTAAAAACTCAGGCACGGGAAATTACCGCTGAACTTATAAAATCAGGTGACCCGTTAAAACTGATTGACAGTGACATTGTCCCTGCTTTAAACGAAATCGGCACGGCTTACGAGCAGAAAAAGGCATATTTGCCACAGTTGCTTATTTCAGCCGAAGCTGCCGCCGAGGCTTTCGGTGTTATCAAAGAAACGTTGCCGTCATCGGCAGATAAGACTAAAAAAATCGTGATTGCCACCGTTAAGGGCGACATTCACGATATCGGTAAAAATATTGTCCGCACTTTACTTGAAAATTACGGCTTTTACGTTGTTGATTTAGGACGCGATGTTGCACCCGAAACGATAGTAGACAGTGCAAAGGACTGCAAACTTGTTTGCCTTTCGGCTTTAATGACCACAACAGTACCTGCAATGGAAGAAACTGTGAAACTTTTGCACAAGACCTACCCCGACATTAAGGTTGTTGTCGGCGGTGCAGTTTTAACTAAAACTTATGCCGAAAAAATCGGTGCCGATTTCTACGGACGCGATGCAATGGACGCTGTAAGAATAGCACAAAAGGTGTTTGGGTAAAATCATTAGTAAAAGACAAAAACAGACCGTGTTAACGGTCTGTTTTTTTGTTAGTTTATTTATCAACATTCATTTTGTCTGTTCTACCAAGCAAATAATCAACACTAACGTTATAATAATCAGCCAGAATTATCAATGTTTCAGTCGGCGGAACGCGAACACCATTTTCATATTTAGATAACAATGCCTGCTCAATTCCGGTATCCATTTGTACCTTTATCTGCGATAAATTTTTACTTTTTCTTAAATTGCGTAATCTATTATCCATATTATCACCAATGACATTATGTCATATATTATTATTGACATTTATGACGATTTGTCATAATATTGATATATATATAACATTTGG
Source organism: Acutalibacteraceae bacterium (assembly GCA_045656125.1). Lineage (GTDB taxonomy): Bacteria > Bacillota > Clostridia > Oscillospirales > Acutalibacteraceae > UMGS172. The sequence continues at coordinate 5,699 of JAZOQN010000074.1, read as the reverse complement.
TGATTAGTATGATAAAAAGAATTGTTGTTGCAGGTTGCAGAAATTTTAACGATTATGATTGTGCAAAAATCTATATTGATTATCTAATTGAAAAGATAAGACAGAACAATGAAATTATCATTATATCCGGCGGTTGTAGAGGTGCTGATTCGTTGGGTGAACGATATGCTACCGAAAATGGTTTTAAGATTGAACGTTATACTGCCGAATGGGATAAATACGGCAAAAGTGCAGGACCAAAACGTAATAAAATTATGGTAGAATACTGCGATTATGTAATATGCTTTTGGGACGGTAAAAGTAATGGAACTAAATCAATGATTAAATACGCCAATAAATTAAACAAACCTTTAAGGATAAAGTTTATAAAGTAACAACCCCCCGAGGTTAAGCCTCGGGGGTTCCTTCACGGACGGTCGAGACACCTGTCCCTACAAAAGCCTCCCTTGTGTAAAAGGAGGCTTTTAATAACACTATACCTTACACTGCCCTTACCCTAACGTTGCTACGACAATTCCGGCAATAACGATTCCGGCACAGATGGCTCTTTTTAAAATATGCTTTTCCTTAAAAAACAGTTTACCTGAAAGCACAGTTATAACAACCGACGACTGCTTAATAAGTGTCATAACAGTAACCTCGCTTTCCGGATCGGCATTTGCAATAAACAACGCCCTATCCGCAGCAACAAACAGTATACTTAAAACCACAATCCAGTAATTAGTTTTCAATGTGCCTAATTTAAGAGGCACACGTGCAGCTAAAATATAAATTCCGTAAAGCAACGTCATATAAAGCATATACCAAAACTGCAGTTGCGATGCGGTAATTTCACCGGTTTCCATCAACGCTTTATCCATTACGCCCGAAATTGCATTAAAAAGGCAGGTTAAAAGTGAAAAAGCAATATATTTAAACTTGACGTTTTCGTCCGAATTTTGATGTCCTAAATTAACAATAATTAATCCTAAAAGCACCAACGTAAAGCCGATTCCTTTATTAAAGGTCATCGTTTCGCCCAAGAAAATCAGTGCAATTGAGGTTGAAAACAGCATACGTGCCGTATCCATTACCCCGTAAAGACTAATTGGCATTTTTTTGATTGATACAAATGCCAAAATCCAAGCCAAAAAGATTACAAAGGACTTAATAAATATCCATAAATAATATATCGGCGGAATACCGAAAATGTCTTTTGAAAACGGCAGTGTAAATAAAAAAGCCAAAGCCGTGTAAAGAAATAAAACCTCCATTACACCGCTTTTTTCCAATGCTTTCTTTTTTAAACCGTCTCTGGCACCTTTAGCCAAGCCGTAAAATGCCGTTAATAAAACCCATGTTCCCATTTTTACACTTCTTTTAAAATTCTAATGCCTTTAGCATTTACCCATTCTTCTCAACGAAATCCAAAATCTCATTTACATCAGAACTCACAAACAAAAGCTCTTTGACCTTTTCACCAATAAAACCATCTTCAATGCCCTTATATAAAACTGCCAAAAGACCGTCGTAATATCCATTTGTATTAAGTACAGCCATCGGTTTTTTATGCTGATTAAGACTTTTCAAAGTCAGCATTTCAAACATTTCGTCATAAGTTCCGATACCGCCGGGGGTAATAATATAAGCATCACTCAATTCCTCAAGCAGTTTTTTGCGTTCACGCATAGTTTCGGTTTCAATAAATTCATCAAATTCATTGAACAAAATACCGTCAACACGCTTGCCGTTTTCCATAAAAAAGTTGGGTACAATTCCTATAATTTTTGCATTACCCTCTCGTTTTGCTCCGCGTGCTGCCGCACCCATAAGACCGCTTCCGCCACCGCCGAAAACCAAGTTATGTCCCCTTTTAGACAACTCGTATCCTAAGTTCTCGCCCTCAGAAATATAAATCTTCAAAATGCTGTCACTTGCAGCACCGTAAACACATATATTCATAACTACACTCCTAAACTTATATATTCACATCATAAATTAATATTGTGAAAAAATCAAGGTTATTACTATCATATTTTACTTAAAATTTAAAATATGTCTTTTATTTTCAGTTGGTTTATGTTATACTGTCAGTAGATAATGTCGATTTATGTTCAAATCTAAGATGGGTTTTTGAGGTGATGTCCTTATGTTAGGATTCTACAATTATACTGTCATTTTAACATATCTTTCACTTTGTTCAGGTGTGACGGGTATTTGGTTTTGTATGAACAATCATCCCGGTTGTGCTATCATTTGCCTGCTTTTTTCAGGATTATGTGACGCTTTTGATGGCCGTGTTGCCAGAATAAGAAAATCAAGTACCGAGCAGGAAAAACGCTTTGGCATTCAGATAGATTCTCTGTGTGATTTGGTGTGCTTTGGTGTACTGCCCTGCGTTATCGGTTATGCAATCGGTATGAGAAGCGCTTTGTACATACCTGTTTTCTGCCTTTTTACATTAGCCGCACTTATTCGTCTTGCTTACTTCAACGTAACCGAAGAAGAACGTCAGCAACAAACAAGTGAAAAACGCAAAAATTATCAAGGTTTACCTGTAACCTCATCTTCGCTTATTTTCCCATTCTTCTTTCTTGCACATTTTATTGATGCTTTAAAACCACATGCACAGTTTATTTACTTAATTGCTCTTTTATTAACCGGTGCTTTGTTTGTTTTGAAGAGTCTTAAAATCCGTAAACCTAATATTAAAGGTATACTTGTTTTGATTGTTTTCGGCTTTATTGAACTTGTTATTGCAATTTTACTGAAACATTTATGAGAACTACCGAAAGTATTAATAAAACCGGAGCTTGTTCGCTCCGGTTTTTGTATAACACCGCAGTTGGCAGATGTATTTTACGACTGTTAATATGTAAACCTTTGTCATCAATTGTTGGATTTTTGCTTGACAGCAGATTGTCAGCCGTTTTTGTCAAACCTTTTATAAAAGCCAACAAAATCGATATGACTGATTATGAACAACGGAAATATCAGTCGTTTAATGACTTTTTCACGCGTAAAGTTTTGGACGGAGCAAGACCTGTTTGTGCCGAAGATAATGCTTTTGCAAGTCCTGCTGATGCCCGACTTTCAGTTTACGAAATTACATCAGAACGGTATTTTACAATCAAAGGTGTTGATTACACCGTTTCCGATTTGTTAGAAAATAATCCCCTCGCTGAAAAGTTTTCGGGTGGATACTGCCTGATTTTCCGTTTGGCAGTTGATAATTATCACCGCTACGGCTGGTGTTGTGACGGCAATGCTGAGAGAACGGTGCATATAAAAGGAAAATATCACACTGTTCAGCCAATCGCAATGCGTCGCTACCCCATTTTCCGAGAAAATGTTCGAGAATACACTGTTTTAAACTCTGAAAAGTTCGGTACAGTCGTACAAATTGAGGTTGGAGCGTTAATGGTCGGTCGTATCTGCAATAATGAAACCGAAGGTTCAACCGCTAAAAAAGGTCAGGAAAAAGGCAAATTCGAGTTTGGCGGTTCAACCGTTATTGCGTTGGTTGAAAAGGATAAACTCTGCATTGATGAGGAATTTTTAACCAACACAAAAGATGGACTTGAAACCAATGTAAAATACGGTGAAAAAATCGGAACATCAATTTAATTTAATTGTTTTTAATTTATAAGCACGCCAAAAGCTTTGGCGTGCTTTATATTATCGAAAAAGTAATATATATTGTGTAAAATTTACCAATCAACCGCAAAATATACTTGACATAACACCTATTTAGTTATACAATATATAAGGATATAATGATGTATTATGTCTTCGATTTTGGCGATTCGAAAGTAATACTTTGATATACCCCGGTGAACATGCGACCGGATAAATATCGGTGAATTTTGTAAACTGATTATTCTTGTTACCAAAGCCGATAATTCAACAGCAGTTATTATATATAAAGGAGGTACCGAATATGTTGTGGTACATCATTGAAGGTGCTGCAGCGATTGTTTTAGCCGTTATAACATTCTTTTTAGGCTCATCACACCGCCGCAGAACCGCAGAAGCCGCAATCGGCTCTGCCGAAGATGAGGCAAGACGCATTTTGAACGACGCCATGAAAAATGCCGAAGCCAAGAAAAAAGAAGCAATTTTAGAAGCAAAAGATGAGATTATCAAATCGCGTAACGAAGCTGAAAAGGATATGCGTGAACGCCGTGCAGAAGTACAGCGTCAGGAACACAGAATTCAGCAAAAAGAGGAATCGTTAGAACGTAAAATTGAAAATCTTGAAGTTAAGGAAAACAAATTAGCCGAGCGTCAAAAGGTCGTTGAGGAACGCTTAGCCGAAGCCGAACAGTTGAAGAAAAGCCAGTTTGATATGCTTGAAAAAGTTTCGGGCTTCACTGCCGAGCAGGCAAAAGCTCAACTTTTGAACCTTTTAGACGGCGAATTACAGCACGAAAAGGCAATGAAAATTTCCGAGTACGACCAACAGTTAAAAGAAGAAGCTGACCAGCGTGCCCGTGAGCTTATCTCTATGGCAATCCAACGCTGTGCTGCTGACCATTCGTCCGAAGCTACCGTATCGGTTGTTGCTTTACCTAATGACGAAATGAAAGGTCGCATTATCGGTCGTGAAGGCCGTAACATCAGAGCTTTGGAAACCGCTACCGGTGTTGACTTGATTATTGACGACACACCCGAAGCAATTACCGTTTCAAGCTTTGACCCCGTTCGCCGTGAAATTGCCCGTTTGACATTGGAAAAACTGATTGTTGACGGACGTATTCATCCGGCACGCATTGAGGAAACTGTTGAAAAATCCCGTCAGGAAGTTGAACGCACCATTAAGCAAAAAGGCGAACAAGCTATGCTTGATGCAGGTGTTCACAGTATGCACCCCGAAATCGTCAAGTTGTTGGGACGTCTTTTCTACCGTACAAGTTACGGACAAAACGTACTTAACCATTCGCTTGAGGTTTGCTACATTACCGGTCTTTTAGCCGCTGAATTAGGTGAAGACGTAAGCCTTGCAAAGCGTGCAGGTTTACTCCACGATATCGGTAAGGCCATTGACCATGAGCAGGAAGGCTCACACATCCAGTTGGGTGTTGAGGTTGCCAAAAAGTATAAAGAAAACGATGCCGTTGTTCACGCTATTCACGCTCACCACGGTGATGTTGAGGCTAAAACAGTTATCGCTTGTCTTGTTCAGGCAGCCGATGCTATTTCTGCCGCACGTCCGGGAGCTCGACGCGAAAATATCGAGAGTTATATTAAACGCCTTGAAAAGTTGGAGGAAATCGCCAATTCCTTTAACGGTGTTGAAACCTCGTTCGCTATTCAGGCAGGCCGTGAAATTCGCGTTATGGTTAAACCCGAGGCTATTAACGACGACCAGATGATTTTGGTTGCTCGTGACATTGTTAAGGAAATTGAAAACAACCTTGATTACCCCGGTCAGATTAAGGTTAACCTTATCCGTGAAAACCGCGTTATTGATTACGCAAAATAATCACAAGTAACATATTGCACCGTTCTGTTTAAACAACAGGACGGTGCTTTTTTTGAAAATTTTCGACACAGATTGACATAATGCTATTTACAAATATATATTGTTGTGTTATTATCAAAAAGGATTATTCCAATACTATATTTTGGGGGTAGATGAAAATGAAACTTATTTACAACGTCAAAGACAAACCAAAATTCGGTCAAATGATTGTCTTTGCAATCCAGCAGTTGTTGGC
>JAZOQN010000073.1:0-12821 GCA_045656125.1 Acutalibacteraceae bacterium | reverse complement strand
CGCTTGGCCTCCGACTTGGCGGTTTGGGTCGTGAGTTGGTGCGGTTTTTGTGTCAATTACATGCGGATATTGTTTTACTTGACCGCAATGCCGAGCGTTCAAGTGCCTTTGAAAAAGAACTTGTCAGTGATTATCCAAATGTAAAGGTTAATCGGATTACAGTTGATTTAGAAGATTTTGATTCGGTAAAATCGGCAGTTGAAATGTTAAAACAACTGCCCATAGATGTTTTAATTCATAATGCAGGTGCGTACAGCATACCGCGTCACAAATGTTCGACGGGTTTCGACAATGTTTTTCAAATAAATTTTGTTTCACCGTTGTATATAGTTCGCGAGTTGTTGCCCAATTTGCGTCAGCGTAAGGCAAAAGTGGTGGCAGTAGGCAGTATTGCACACAATTATTCAAAAACTGACCCGAATGACATAGATTTTACCTCTCGAACGGCATCTTCAAAGGTTTACGGCAATGCAAAAAGGCATCTGATGTTTTCGCTTTATGAACTTTTTAAGGATGAAACCGACGTTACACTGTCAATCGTTCATCCCGGTATTACTTTTACAAATATTACTGCACATTATCCTAAATTGATTTTTGCGGTTATCAAAAATCCGATGAAAATTATTTTTATGAAGCCGAAAAAAGCCGCGTTAAGCCTTTTAAAAGGTGTTTTTGAGTCAACCTCTTATCATACGTGGATTGGACCTAAAATTTTCAATATTTGGGGGTTGCCTGAACTCAAAAAACTTTGCACAGTGTCGGCAGAGGAAAGTTTGTATATTGGAAAAACCGCTGATGAAATTTATGAAAAATTAAAATCAAAGTAAAAAATCTCCACCTTAAAATCAGGGTGGAGATTTTACATTTTAAGTAAATCACGCTTGGACTTATAGTCAGGCATATATTTTTCAACCAAATCCCAAAACCGTTTGCTGTGATTGTGGTGTTTGGTGTGTGCCAATTCGTGCAAAACAACGTAATCAACAACTTCGATTGGGTGACGCATCAGTAAGTATGAAAAACTGATAGAATTTTTACCGCTACAACTGCCAAAACGTGTTTTTGCCGAGGTAATGGTGATTTTAGTACATTTTAAACTGGTTTTTTCACTCCAAAATTTAACCCTTTCGGGCAAAATTTCTTTGGCTTTAGCCTTTAATACCGTTATTTCCTCTGCGGTCGGCTCGGGATTACTTTCGCGTCGAAGTTCTTGCTTTTTGAGAGTTTTCAGTATCCAGTTTTCATGCGAGCTTACAAATTCAGCGATTGTCTTTTCAGTCACAAGATACGGAGAGCGAACCAAAATCTCACCCTTTAACGTGACTTCTAACGCTAAAGTTTTGCGGTTGGAACGAACGATTTTGTAGTCCATACATCTATACCTTAACAGTTGGTTTCTTTTTGAAAACTTTACCGAAAATTCGGTCGGCAAATGGGGTTTCTACAATGAAAATTGCAAGCATCATCAGAATGCAACCGATAGCCTCGCGTAAAGTTGGGAGCATAGCGTAAAATACGCAGGAGGTTATCATTGCAAAAAGTGATTCCAGGCTCATAACAATGCTGGCAACGGTAGCCTCGCAATGTTTTTGACCTAAAAGTTGGAATGTATAAGCAACACCCGACGACATTACACCGCAATAAAGTATTGGCACGGCGGCGTGAATAAGGTTGCTCAAATTCAATGTGTCACGCTCGAAAATTAGCATCAAAATGCCCGACACAACGCCTACTGTGAAAAACTGAATTGCCGAAAGTGCTACGGCATCAACCTTGGACACAAAGTGGTCGGCAATAGTGATGTGCACTGCAAAAGCGATGGCACAAAGCAAAAGCACAACGTCACCGACCGAGACGGTGAAACCCGACTTGACACTGATAAAGTATAGACCGAAAACGCTTATTATTACCGAAAGGACCATTGAAAAGCGTAATTTTTGCCCCAATATTACCAAAAACAAAGGAACAAAAATTATATACATAGCCGTAATAAATCCGGCTTTACCCGAACCGCCTGCGGTTAGTTCTGCGTTGAAAATAATGCCAAACTGCTGCAAATTTGCGGCAATAGACAAAGCCACTCCGCAAAATACACCGCTGAAAATAAGTTTTTTGGACAGTGTTTTTTCTTTTTGACCTGTCTTTTTTTCACGGGTTGATTTCATAATGAGGCTAAGTGGCACAAGTACAATTACTGCCACAAACGAGCGTAAGCAGTTTAATGTAAAAGAGCCGATAAACGGTGCGGCTTCTTCTTGTGCCACAAATGCGCTACCCCAAATTGCAGCGGCAATAAGTAAAATGATGCCGCCTTTTAAGTTGTTTTTCATAGTATGTAGACTTTCTTGTTTGTTTTATTTTAAAAAGTTTTTCAAAGCAGAAGTGTCGAGTAAGTCTTGTGCATAGAAAAATTCTGAAATTTCTTCTAAAATTTTACGAACTCCGCCCTTTGAGTCGCTTTCGATGTTCATAGGCATAACGGGGTCGTGCACCGAAAGTCTTAACAAGAACCAACCGTCATCAATGCTGACGCGTAATCCCTCGCGGTTGTCGTCGGCAATTATAAATCCTGACTTTTGCTTGCACCAGTTTTCTAAATCGGCAATAACTTTTTCACCGTATGCACGGAAGTCCTCGGTTTCAATGTTAAAACGCAATTCTTCAGCCTCTTCGGGCACTTTAAGGTCAGCCGTCAGGTCAGAAATGCTCTTGCCCTCAGCACCCAACTTTGCCATTTTAATAATAATTTTTGTGACTAAGTAAGCACCATCGTCAAGGAAATAGTTTTCCTTTAATGCAGCGTGGCCTGAGGTTTCAATAGCAAGCGGAGCGTTAGTACCCTCGCCGCACAAACGCACAGCCTCGTTAATAACATTCTTATATCCACGTTTAAAGCGGTGGTGTTTACCGCCAAGGTTTGTTTCAATAAATGTTTTAAGTCCGGAAGAGGTAACACTGTCGGTAACAATGGTTGAGCCGGGTTCTTTTTCCAATGCAATTGCGGCGGAAAGGGCTATCAATCGGTTGCGGTTGATTTCAACGCCGGTCGAATCAACACAGCCGGCACGGTCAACGTCGGTGTCGAAGATAACGCCCAAATCGGCTTTGGAAGAAAGCACCGCATTTTGAATGCTTTCCATAGCCTTGGCGTTTTCGGGGTTGGGAATGTGGTTAGGGAACATACCGTCGGGCTCTAAATAAACACTGCCCGAAGTGTCGGCTCCCAATTTTTTAAGAACGTTATCGGCGTAAAATCCACCGGCACCGTTGCCTGCATCAACAACAATGTGGTAGTTTTTAAGCGGTTGCTCTTCTTCGGTAACGCCTAACTCGTCGCAAATAATTTTGCGTAAAATGGCAGAGTATTCGGTCATAAAATCGACCTTTGTAACATTGCCGTTGGCTTTGGGTGCGGTTTTGCCACAGTTTGCATTTTCAATGATTTCAGCAATATCGCCGGAGTCCAATCCACCCGAAGGTAAAAAGAACTTTAATCCGTTACGGTCGGCAGGGTGGTGGCTTGCGGTAATCTGTACTGCACCGTCGCAACCTTTTTTAACGGTGGTCATAAACATACTGGGAGTTGAGGAAAGACCGCAATCTAAAACCGAAACGCCTGCAGATACTAAAGCCTCAATAACTTTAGTTTTGATTTTTTCGGCGGTAATTCGTGAATCATGACCGACCGATACCGTCAAACTGTCAGCATTTTTACCGCTTTTTTTGGATAAGAAAAGCACAAAAGCTGCAGTAATGTCAAACACAGCTTGGTCTGTTAAATTTACTGTGTTGCCGAAAATGTCCGAAGCAAAGCCTCGAACGTCTGAACCGGATTTAAGTTCTTTGTAGTTTCCCATATTTATTCTCCTTTTGTGACTTTTCAGCCGAACAAAAGGTCAGCACCGTAAAAGCCAATAGCAATAAGCCCTAATGCTGCCAATGTCCACACAACCGACTTTACAAAGGTTTTGCCGGCGGAATAGCCACTTTTTTCTGTTTTATATTCATCGTTTTGCATTTTTACACCTCACTTTGCTTTATTGTTGGCAATTAAAGGTGTAAAAATACAAATTAAATTTTTCGTCCAAGCACCGAAACTGTTTTTAAAAATATAATGATTGTAGAATGTGGAAATATAAAGCGTTTCCACAGAAAGCTGATAAATCGGCTTTTCTACACCGTTATAATGGACTGATTTAAAGTTTCGGGGGTGTGTTATGACAGTAACAGAAATCGACGGACAGTTAAAGGTGACACTGTCCGAAGCTGAAACTGTAAAATATAATATTGATAAAGTTCTTTTTGAAAAGAACTCAAAAGAATCATCCAAGGCGTTGATTGCGTTGCTGAAACTTGCTGCACTGAAAGTAGGATTTAATACAGAAGTACGCGATTTCGCAATTGAAATATACCCTATTTTCAGCGGAGGGTGTGAAATTTACTTTATCCCTGAATTGCCAAAAACTTCGTCGGTTAAAGCGACGGTGAGCGGTTGGTCGGTTTTTGAGTTTAAAACGACCGAGTCGGCATTGAAAACTTGCGAACTGTTATATAAGGATAAAAAGACCCGTTACTGTTCGTCGTCATTATATAAATACCGCAACAATTATCGTTTGGCGGTTAAAAATATCAGTTCTTCGTTAAACCGTCAAATACTGTTGAGCTTTGCCGATTGTCCTATTACTTCGCGTTTAGAACGTGTTAAAACCTTTGAATACGGCAAACCTATCGCCTTAAAAAATGCAATTTATATAATTGGTGCGGCTTTATGTCACGAACAGTTAGAGTGACATATATTCGGTTGCTTTTGCTTTCAGGTCTTTGGCTTTAAATAAAGCACTGCCTACAACCAAAACATCAGCGCCGGCTTCAACACAAAGTTTACCGGTTTCTTCGTTTACGCCACCGTCGACTTCTAATAAGGTGTTTAAACCAAGACGGTCGCGTTCAGCACGCAATTCTTTGAGTTTATCAAGTGCCGACGGCATAAAACTTTGACCGCCAAATCCCGGCTCAACCGACATAACCAAAACCATGTCGCATTTCGGCAAAAATGGAAAAACGGCAGAGGCCGGTGTCATAGGCTTAATCGTAAGGCAGGTTTTTACTCCCAAAGCATGAATTTCGTCAAGAGTTTCATTGACATCTGAGCCTGCTTCATAGTGGAAACCCAACCAATCGGCGTATTTTGCAAAATCTTTTATGTATCTGGCAGGACGGTCAATCATAAGATGAATGTCCAACGGCAGTTTGGTATGTTTTTTGATAGAGTCAATAACCGGGCAGCCAAATGAAATGTTAGGCACAAAAATACCGTCCATAACATCAAGGTGGAGCATATCGGTTCCACACTCTTCCAGCTGTTTGCAAACCGCACCTAATTCCAGATAATCGCATCCCAAAATGGAGGGTGAAAGTTTAGCCATAACGTTTCTCCTTAACGACAGTAGTAACTGTCACATATAATTTTCATACATAGTCATTCTACATTATTTTAGCCGTCAGGTCAACACCTAACGGCTATTTTGTTTGCTTTTATTTTCGGTTTTTGAAAGCAGTTGCCAACTGCCAAAAGCAATTAGAAAAACAGCGAAAATTTTGCTCAAAAGTCCGGTTTCCAGCAAATTTGTGAGTAAAACTCCTAAACCTACACCTAATGCTCCGCCAATCCACATTTTTAAAACGATTTTCCATTCAATTAAGTGCTTTGTTGAGTAAATGATGATAGCGATTAGGCCTACCGGCAGAAAAAACAGGAGGTTAATCCCTTGTGCTTTTAATTGAGGTATTTTGGCAAATACAGTAAGGTAAATTAAAAGCACTCCGCCACCGCCCAAACCCATTGCACCGATACTGCCTGACAGAAAGCCTGCTAAAATTACCGCAATATTGAAAATAATATCACCTCATAAAAAGTCTTATACCCGCCCAAATCATAAAAATTGCAAAAATTCGTTTTAACCATTTGTCCGGGAGCTTTTTTAGAAGAAATGTTCCAACACCTGCTCCAAGCAACCCCCACGGAACGTATTTTAGGGCATCGTTCACCGTAACATTGCCGTTTACAAGGTAAAGTATTGCCGAAAACAGTGATAACGGCATAATCACTGCTACAGCACTTGCGTGGGCTTTCTTTTTTTCGAGGTTTGCTTTTTCTAAAATAGGTACCGTAAGCATACCGCCACCGGCACCTAATAAGCCGTTTATAAAACCCGTAAGCAGTCCTCCGCCAACCGTTAATAATGTGTTGCTTTTGTCTTTCATTAAGAGCCCTCAAAATCACAAAGATACATTTATTTTGTAAAAATAAATGGCAATTATACCAATGTAATTTGGTGAAATCAACCTTTATTTTGAATGTTCGTCAATGATTACAAAATGATTGTTAAATATTACTAAAATTATACGTTAAATTTAGTGATGTTTTTTGGATTAATATATGTACTTTTTTGAAAGAAGTAATATAATAAAGGTAGAAAAGGCAGTGTAGCCACACGCTTAAATAAAAGTTTAGGTTTTTGAATGTTGCCATTCGTAAAAAAGAGGTGTTTATTTATGCTTCGGTTAAAATGGTTATGGAAAAACATGTACGGCAAACGCAAGTATTTCGTCGTTGGAATGATACTGTCGGTTATAACGAGTGCTATGACAGTTATTACCCCAAAACTCACACAGGTTATTATTGATGAGGTTTGGAAAGGTACCGCTGACGAAAAGTTTTTTGTGACAATTGTATTATCAATTGTAGCGGTCGTATTTTTGCGGACGGTTGGAAAGTTTATGATGACAAACTGCCTTGAAATCTCGTCGCAAAAAGTATTGGTTACAATTCAAAGAGAGTTGTTCCGTAATCTTGTTACACAAGAGCCGGAGTTTTTTGACCGTAATCGCACCGGTGATATTATTTCAAGAGCCACAGGCGACCTTGATTACATACGTCATGTAATTGCCGGTATTTCTCACGTTACGCTTGAAGCAATTGTAATGCTTTTAAGTACAATTATAATGTTGAGTACAATGCATATCGGCTTGGCTGCGGCTATGGTTGTAATAACCCCGATTGTTCTTATTTCTACAATCAGATATTCAAAATATATACGTCCGTTTTATGTTAAACAGCGTAATATGTCGGCGGAAATGAACACAATGGTTCAGGAAAATATTGCCGGCAACAGAGTTGTTAAGGCGTTTTCCCGTGAACAGTATGAGGAAGACAAGTTTTATAAGCATCGTAAAGAGCTTGCAGATTATAACAACTCAATTGTTATAAAACAGCAGACGTTTGCTCGCATTATCGCACTTATTACAGATTCCTTGGGGGTTTTGCTGATTGCATTGGGTGGATATTTTGTTATTACAACCCAAGGCGAAACCGGTATTTTCCAGTTAACAATCGGTGAAATCGCGGCATTTTCAAGCATGCGAAACATGTTGGCTTCACCGTTGCAGAGTATTGCCAATATCGCAAATGATTTGCAACGTTTTAACGCTTCAGCCGATAAGGTTATGGAAATATATTATAACAAACCGCTTATTTCTGACCGTCACGATTGCTATGATACACCTGAACGTATTAAAGGTGCAATTAAATTTGAAAACGTTAGTTTCTCGTTCGGCGAAAAGAAACTTTTTGATAATTTGAGCTTTGAAATAAAACCGGAAGAAACTGTGGCTATTATGGGACCGACAGGCTCAGGAAAAACGGCATTGATAAATCTTTTGTGCCGAATGTATGAGCCTGATAAGGGCAAAATTTATGTTGACGGCATCGACGTACATATGTGGAAGCTTTCAAAACTTCACAGTTCAATCGGTGTTGCGATGCAGGACGTTTTCCTTTTCTCCGATACTATAAACAGTAATATTTCTTACGGTAACCCCGAATTGCCGGAAGGTGAAATAAAAAACTATTCAAAAGTTGCCGATGCAGCAGGTTTTATTGAAAAACTTGATGAGGGTTACGATACGGTTATCGGTGAACGCGGAGTCGGGCTTTCGGGCGGACAGCGTCAGCGTATTTCTTTGGCACGAGCATTAGCCGTCCAACCGCCGATTTTAATATTGGACGACACAACATCGGCAGTAGATATGGAAACCGAAAAGCACATTCAGGAAGAATTGCGTAATCTTGATTTCCCGTGTACAAAAATTATTATTGCCCAACGTATTTCGTCGGTGCGACGTGCAGACCGTATTTTCATTCTCAACGGCGGAAAACTCACCGTTGGTACGCATGAGTCGTTAAGTTCCAAACCCGGTTATTACCGTGAAATTTGCAAATTGCAAAATATACCTGATTTGGTCGAGATTCCCGAAGAAAATAAGGGAGGTGACGGCAATGGCAAATAAGGTCAACAACAAAAAAATAGAGCGAAACACTTATGGCGTTGATGAACAGTTAGAGCAGGAATTTAACGTTTCTCATTTAAAACGAAGCTTTAAATATGTTAAAAAATATGCTTGGAAGTTAGTGCTGGCATTATGCGTTGCATTGGTGGCCACCGTGGTCACGCTTTTTGGTCCGTTGATTGTCGGTTATGCTATAGATGAGGGTATGACCGAGGGCGGAAGTCATTACGGCGATATAAAATACTTATTGCTGTTGGGCGGTTTATATCTTGGCTGTATGGTTGTTTCAGGCGTGCTATATGCCATTCGTGCGATAATTGTTGCACGAGTCGGTCAGGGTATAGTTCTTGATATAAGAGGGGATTTGTTCCACCATTTGCAAGAATTGCCGTTTTCGTATTACGATTCACGTCCTCAAGGTAAAATATTGGTGCGTGTAACATCGTATGTTGCTTCTGTTTCGGATATATTGTCAAACGGAATTATAAATGTAATTCTTGATACAATAACAATCGTAATTATAGCGGTATTTATGCTCACGACTAATGTGCCGCTGACAATTCCCGTTTTGTGCGGCTTGCCGATTTTAATAATTGTCTTGGCAATCATCAAACCTGCTCAGCGAAAAGCACATCAGGCATTTTCTAATAAGAGGTCTAATCTTACGGCATATACCTGCGAAAATATTGAGGGTGTACGCGTTACTGAAATGTTTGACCGTGAGGAGAAAAACTGTGATGTGTACCGTGATTTAACCCGTGAGCACAGTAATTCGTGGATAAAAGCAGTACGAATTGGTATTATCGTTCCAAACTCTATTGAAAATATTACAACGTGGGCACAAATGGGCGTTTATGCAGCGGCGTTTTATTTGTTTGGCCCAAGCGGCATCGGTGTCGGCGTTATTATTGCAATGGCAAGTTACGCATCTCGCTTTTGGGGACCGATTGCAAATATCGCTGCGGTTTATAACAACTTAATTACATCGCTTGCTTATTTGGAACGTATTTTTGAAACTATGGATTATCCGGCAAGCATTGCTGATAAGCCTGATGCAAAAGAATTGCCGTCCATTAACGGCGATGTTGAGTTTAAGGATGTTCATTTTGGCTATGACCCGACGATTACTGTTCTTAAAGGTGTAAGCTTTAAGGTTAAGGCAGGACAATCGGTTGCTTTGGTTGGTCCTACGGGTGCAGGCAAATCAACCATAGTTAATTTAATTAGCCGTTTTTATGATATTGACGGCGGTGAGGTTACCGTTGATGGATACTCGGTAAGTGATGTAACGTTAAAGTCGCTTCGCGGGCAGATGGGTATAATGCTTCAGGACCCGTTCATTTTCTCAGGTACGATTGAGGATAATATCCGTTACGGAAAACTTGACGCCACCGAAGAGGAAATCATTGCCGCGGCAAAAGCGGTCAGGGCACATGATTTTATAGTACAAATGGAAAACGGTTATAAGTCAGAGGTCAGGGAACGCGGAAGCGGCTTGTCGCAAGGCCAAAAGCAGTTAATTTCGTTGGCTCGAACGTTGGTCAGCGACCCTAAAATTTTGGTGCTTGACGAGGCGACATCAAGCGTTGACGCAAGAACCGAACAACTGTTGCAGGAGGCGGTCAACCGCCTTATGAAAGGCAGAACGAGTTTCATTGTGGCACACAGATTGTCTACAATCCAAAATTGCGATTGCATAATGTTTATTGATGATGGAGGTATCGTGGAAAGCGGTACTCACGAGGAGTTGCTCAACAAAAAGGGAAGATATTATGAGCTGTATACTTCTCAAAGTCTTGCTGAAAATCAATAAGAATAACAAAAAAGCCAATCTACCATTCGGTAGATTGGCTTTTTTATAATGTTAAAATTAAAGTACGTAACCGACTTTTTTCATTACTTTAGAAAGCGTCTTTCTGGCAACATACTCTGCCTTTTGGGCACCTTCTCTGTAAATCTTTTCAAGCTGAGCTTTGTCGGAGATATACATATTATATTTTTCCTGAACAGGTCGCAACTCCTCAACAACCGCCTCGCCGACAGCCATTTTAAAGTCACCGTAGCCCTTGCCCTCGAACTCGGCAGTAATCTGGTCGGCAGTTTTACCGGTTACACAGGAATAAATCTCAATAAGATTGTTAATTCCCGGTTTGTTTTCACCAACGTAAACACGGGCTTCCGAGTCGGTGACGGCGCGCTTGAATTTACGCATAATCGTATCGGGGTCGTCGGTGAGCAAGATTTTTGCATTCTCGTTTTCGTCAGATTTCGACATCTTCTTTTCAGGTTCCTGCAAGGACATAACCTTTGCTCCGATGGGAGCGATGTATGGCTCAGGAATAGTGAAAACGTCGCCGTAAATACCGTTGAAACGCTTGGCAATATCGCGAGCAATTTCCAAGTGTTGCTTTTGGTCAGCTCCAACCGGAACCAAATCGGGCTTGTAAAGTAAAATATCTGCCGCCATCAAAACAGGGTATGTGAAAAGTCCGGCATTGACATTGTCGGCATGCTTTTGCGATTTGTCTTTAAACTGAGTCATTCTCGACAACTCACCAAACTGGGTGTAGCAGTTCAAAATCCAAGCCAACTGTGAATGTGCCGCAACGTGTGATTGCATAAAAATTAATGATTTTTCAGGGTCAAGACCGGTGCTTAATAACATTGCGGCAGCAGAATAAATCTGCTTGCGTAATGTGGCGGGGTCCTGACGCACAGTGATTGAATGCAGGTCGGCAATTCCAAAAACACACTCGAATTCCTCTTGCATATTGTTCCAGTTTTTAACAGCACCAAGGTAGTTTCCTAAGGTGAACATACCGCTTGACTGTATAAAACTTAAAGCCCTTTTTTTCGGGGTGATATTTTGTTCCATAAATTTCTCCTTAAACGCAAGTTTCCTTACATTATATATTATATAAAGCTACTGATGAATTACTTGAAAAACTCTTTTGCGGTTTTGCCCAGAATTTCCATACCTTTTATTATCTGTTCATCGGTGGGTGTTGAGTAGTTTGTTCTGAAGCAGTGACTTTTAGCGTTAACATCTGCAGTGAACGCTGTGCCGGGAACGGTGGCAACCTTGTTGTTGACAGCGGCAGTACAGAAACCAACCATATCGGAGGTCTCGGGCAACTCCAACCAAACGAATAAACCGCCCTCAGGTTTTACATAACTTACATATTTGCCTAAATGTTCGTCAATAAGTCCGGTCATAAGGTCACATTTCTTGCGGTAAACTTCACGGTTGCGGTCAAGATGAGCCTCGTAGTCGTATTTAGTCATAAATTCGTGGCAAATCATTTGTCCAAAAATTCCGGTGTGTACGTCGCTTGTCTGCTTGCAAACAACCATTTTTTGTACAATTTCTTTAGGTGCAACAGTGAAACCTACGCGAAGGCCGGGGGAAATGACCTTTGAGAAAGTGCCGGCATAAATAACGATGCCGTCGGTATCCATGCTTTTGATTGTCGGCAGCTCTTCACCTCTGAAACGGGTGTCACTATACGGGTTGTCCTCTAAAATCAGCACACCGTATTTCTTGGCAAGTGCGTATAACGTTTTTCTTTTTTCAAGGCTCATTGTGGTGCCTGACGGATTTTGGAAAGTCGGAATAGTGTAGATAAACTTGGCATTGGGATTGGTCTTAAGAGCCTCCTCCAACTTTTCCATATTCATTCCGTCACTATCAATGTCAACACCGATTAATTTTACGCCGAAAGCACGGAAAGCGTTGAGCGAACCGATAAAGCTCGGGTTTTCGCAGATAACGGTGTCACCGCGGTTGCAAAGGACCATAGTGGCAAGGTTCATAACCTGCTGTGCACCCGATGTGATGATAATCTCATCGTTCTCGCTGCCGATATTGTGCTTTTCTTTCATATAAGTCTTTAAATGGTTTCTTAAAGGCATATAACCCTCGGTTACTGAGTATTGCAAAGCATCAACCGGACGGGTGCTTAAAATTTCAGCAGAAATTTTAGCAACGGTGTCAGTCGGCAAAGCCTCAGGAGCAGGGTTGCCTGCGGCAAAGGGAATATATCCCGGCATAGATGTGAATTTTAAAATTTCGCGAATTGCCGACGGTTTTAAATCGGCAATAGGGCCTGAAAAAGTGTATTCCATAATAACCTCCGAAACGTATTTATATAAATGTAAAGGATTTTAATAGTTGAACCGATTATTTGTGTATTTATATATTATAATGTAAAGCAATTGAATTTTCAATAGTGAATTTTTAATTGAAAATTTAAAAATTACAATATAATGTGTATTGTAATGTATAAAAACACAATAATTCGGTAATAATCGAAATATCTGCCAAATGGCTTTGTTAAGCGGTTTTTTTAAAGTTTTAAAAAGTGAAAAAATTTTTAAAATTTTATAAAAAAACAGTTGACAAACCCGAAGTGGTGTGGTAATATAGTCAGGCACTCGCGTGAGGGGAAACCCTGCGGGAGGGCATAGCGGAC
>JAZOQN010000072.1:0-6540 GCA_045656125.1 Acutalibacteraceae bacterium | reverse complement strand
ACAGAACGACATGGCTACGATCCGACTTATACGGTAACTTTCAATTTGACTGATACGGCTTAAAATGTCGTATACATTTTTATTGTGCTCTTTGGCTATTTTTAAAATTCCGTCCAAAGCGGCGGCTTCGGGTTCGGTTTCGTAAACGATGGGGTTTTTAATTGAAGTTTTGCCTAATAAATAGTCGCAACTTACAGAATAGTATTCCGCAATTCTTAATAAAAAATCAAGTCCACATTCTCTGATGCCGTTTTCATAGTGTGAGAGCAGGGCGGGCGAAATGCCTAATTCTGCGGCGGCTTGTTTTTGGGAGATGCCTTTGGTTGAACGTAATTCTGATAATATTTTAGGAAATTTACAAAGCATTTTTTAAACCTCTCTTGCATTTATCATCTATAACCATTATAATAATTATATAATGAAAGAAAGGTTTTGTATATCGTGAAAATATACAAATAGTATATCGAAAATTAGTGATATATTTAAAAAGGAGATATTATGAGAACATACAGAATACATTTTATCCGTCACGGGTTGACCGATGCTAACACCGACGGCAGATATATCGGAGTTACGGATTTACCGCTTTCCGAGAGCGGTGCCGATGAGATTTTGAGAATAAGAGTAAAGGGTGAACTGCCTGAAACGGGTTTGCTTTTTACAAGTCCCTTAAAACGTTGCCTTGAAACGTGTGAAATTCTTTTCCCTGATACTGACCCTTATGTTGTTGAGGAGTTAAAGGAGTTTGATTTTGGCGATTTTGAAAATAAAACCGCTTTTGAGTTAGCCGACAATCCTTTATATACAGAATGGACTGCAGGGCGAATCGCACCGCCTAACGGTGAGGAGTCTTCCGCGTTCACTGAACGTATTGTTTTAGGTTTAAATATAATGGTACGTAAAATGATGGAGCAGGAAGTGTTTGAAGCAACTGCAGTTATGCACGGTGGAGTTATGATGACACTGTTTTCGCTTTGTGCTTTGCCCAGACGCCACGCAGTAGAGTGGACAAGTGATGCAGGGCAGGGATATACAGCACTTATCACGCCGTCGCTTTATGGCAGAAGCGGTGTTATTGAGATTATAGATACAATTCCGTCAACCGCAGTGCCTACCGAAGAAAATTATTAAAATGAATAAAAAAAACCCGACCTGCCTTTTCAAAATGGCGTGTCGGGTTTGTTTTATAATTATTATTTACAATTATTATTCACAATTCATTTCTTGACATTATTACGCCGTTTGCTTAACGTAATTATCATCACTGAAACTGAAATTACCGCAATTCCTATAACTATTATTGCAATGGCGGTAGAAAGTTTAAAGCCTTTTGGCCTATAAACAATATTATCCGAGTCAACTGTTACGGTCGGTCTTTCCTGTGTTCCTCCAATAAGGTAAAGCTTACTGCTGCTTAAAATTTCGCCCGATGTGTTTGCCTGAATTACAGCTAAAAGGTCTCCTGCAATAATATTGGTTGGGTCTTCGGTTGTGAGTGTATTATGGTCGACAAAAATAGTGTCAACCTTTTTATCGTTAAGTGTAATTTTACTGAATTCGGTAAAGTTTTCGCCTATGACGGTCAAAATGCCTTGCTCATCACGGTTGACATTGTCGATTGTGATTTCTTTTACACCCATTTTGAGCTCTGTGGTTTTAAAGGGGTAGAATTCTTCGCCACCGTAGGCGTATTTTTCGCCGTAAAGCATATCGTATTCGAGTGTTCTCAGCCACTCGTCATAATACTGGGAGTTTTTGAAGTTTTGGTGAAGTTTAGTAATGTTACCGTCACTCAAGCCTAACAATTCCATTATGTGAGACGATAATTGGTAAGCTGCGATATCACCGTTTTTTATTTCCAAGCCGAAGTTGTTCCAAATGACATATTCCGTTCTGAAAAGGTCACCGCCCTCTAAGTCTTCGGGGCTGATATCAAAGCTTGGCAAATGGTCACCAAACATAACAACAACAGTACGTTCATCACGACTTTCAAGTGTTGTTAACAGGTCACCGATAAATTGGTCAACTTCGTAAAGTTGGTTGATGTAATAGTTGAACTCTTTTGCAGTATCCTCATCGTTGCTGAATCCGTTAGCCGAAATTGGCATTTCATCGGCATAGTCCGACGGATATTTTCCGTGTCCTTGAACGGTAATTGTATAAACAAGGTCGGAATTTTCGGAAGAATTAAGACAGTCGGTAATGCTTTCTACTAAAACATTATCTTTTGCCCAACCGGTAGTGGTGTATTCAAGGTTTTGCATATATTCAATTGAGGTGAATGTGTCAAAACCTAAATTTGAAAAAACAAGGTTTCGGTCGTAGAATGTTGCAGTATTGTTGTGAATAGCGTGGGTGGTGTAGCTGTGGTTTTTTAAATTATAGCATATACTTTCACTCGGACTTTTTTGAAGCACGGTTTTATATGGGTATTCACCCATACCGAAATGCTCTAATGACATACCGGATATTATCTCAAACTCGGTGTTTGCAGTACCTGCACCGATTGACGGAACACCGATATATCCCGAAGAAAATTCATTATGAAGCCTTGAAAAATTCGGTATAGGATTTTCAGAAAAGTTTACGTGGGACAAATGATTTACATCAAAAAATGTTTCAAGTTGCAAGAAAATTACGTTAGGTGATTTTTGTCCGTTTTGAACCAATGCAGCCTGATTTTTAACAGTTTCGTTACTGTTGGCGGCAGTGTCTAAAGCCGAAGTAATGGTACTTACGTCTTCTTCAGTATAAAGTTCAGGTTGGTCAATACCAAGGTCTAAAATACTGCACAGGAAACAATAGTAAAAGCCGTAATCTTTATAGGCATTGGCTAAGTTTTTGGTGTGTTTTGATAGAAGTATACCGGTTGTGCGGAATGTAAAAAGGCTTACAATCAAAAGAACGGTATAAATGCCGGCGGCAATACTGTTTTTTAGGTAACTAACTTTTGCTTTAGGACATTTAACAAAGAAAATACCCAAGCCTATTAAGGCTAAAATAATGGGAACAATTACAAGAATAATCTCAAAAGTGTTGAGATATTTTGTGATAAGGCTAATTTTTACAACCTGCAAGTCTGCCCATTCGAGCGGTGTTACGCGAAGGTTAAGAAGCACGCTGTTGGCAATGCCAAATCCTAAAAACAAGCAAAAGATGAATGCCCAGAAAAAGTATTTGCGTTTAAAAAGCGAAAAAATCGAAAGTAAGGTCGCAGGAATCAACGCACCGAACAAAAATGGCAATGGACTGTTTACAACGTGCATCACACCGGCTAAAAGAGAGTGTCGGTGTAAACACTCTGTTGTAAAATTCAAAATAAGACCGATTACGAAGCAAGTAATCCAATCATGTCGGCCAAGGAATTTCAAGGCGGTCAGAGTTTTGAATTTCAGGGACTCGCCAAAAGATTTCAATTTATCTAAAAAACTCATATATCTCACCCAAACCAAAAAGACAATTCTTAACACGGTTATTGTACCATATTAGATATGTATTTTCAATTAAATGTTTTTAAACTTATTTTTATGATGTATTTAATTACTTAATAATGCAAAAAATTGAATATTGTTGCAGATAACCCCTTTTAAAAATCGATAAGTTGTGATAAAATAATATGATAAGAAAAACCATTGGCTTTTATGGAGGTCTTAAAAATGGGAGTAATAACTGAAAGAGTTTTACCTCAACCTGAGGAAATTATTAAAGAAATGCCGTTGGACACTGTCGCGGTATTAAAAAAGAGAGATAGAGATTTGGAAATCGCCCGTGTATTCAAGGGTGAGGATGACCGAATTATCCTTATAATAGGTCCTTGTTCTGCCGACAGTGAGGAGCCGGTTATTGAATATATTAACCGCTTGGCACTTTTACAGGAAAAGGTGAAAGATAAAATTTTGATGATACCGAGAATTTACACCAATAAACCGCGTACTACCGGTGATGGATATAAGGGTATGGTGCATCAACCTAACCCCTCTGAAAAGCCCGATATGATTAAAGGACTTAAAGCCATCCGCCATTTGCATATAAGAGCCATTAAAGAAACCGGACTTTCGAGTGCAGATGAAATGCTTTATCCTGATAACTATTATTACCTTGCCGATGTTTTGGCTTATGTTGCGGTTGGTGCCCGTTCGGTTGAAAATCAACAGCACAGACTTGTTGCCAGCGGTATTGAGATACCGGTAGGTATGAAAAACCCCACCGGCGGTGATATTTCGGTTATGCTTAATTCGGTTACTGCCGCACAGCATCCGCAAACATTTATTTCACGCGGTTGGGAGGTTACTACTGACGGTAATCCGCTTTCCCATGCAATCCTGCGTGGCTCGACCGATTCTAAGGGAAGAAATCACCCTAACTATCATTATGAGGATTTAATTAATCTTTATGAGTCTTATTCTGCCAGAAATCTTAATAATATGGCATTGATTGTGGACACTAACCATGCAAATTCCGGTAAGCAGTATTTAGAGCAGATTCGTATTTGTAAAGAGGTACTGCACAGTTGCCGTCATTCAGCCGATATAAAGCGGTTGGTTAAAGGCTTTATGATTGAAAGTTATATTGAGGACGGCTGTCAGGGTATCGGCGACGGTGTGTTTGGCAAATCTATTACCGACCCTTGCTTAGGCTGGGAAAAGACCGAGCGTTTGGTACTTGATATGGCAGATTTACTGTAATTTATTTTATTAATTTTTGTTTCGGAGAGAGAAATGCTTGTAAGTGTCAGCGGACTTTCAAAGTCCTACGGTGACAATTTATTGTTCGAGAACATTGGGTTTAACATTGAGCCTGATGATATTATAGGTCTTATCGGCGGTAACGGTTGCGGTAAGACCACGCTTTTTCGTATTCTTTCGGGCGAGGAATTGGCTGATACCGGTGGCGTGGTGCGTAAAAGCGGTGTTACAATCGGTGTACTTAATCAGCACGCCTGCCAAGGTTCGACCAAAACGGCTTATTTTGAGGCGTTATCGGTTTTTGATGAGCTTTTGAGGTTAGAGGACGAGCTATCCGAGGTCACTTTACGGCTTGAAACCGACCAAAGTGAAGAATTAATTGCACGTCAGCACGATTTGAGAGAAAAATTTGAACGCTTGGGCGGGCTAACCTTTCGTTCTCGAACAAAATCAGCTTTAATGGGGTTGGGATTTTCAGAGGAAGAACTGTTGCTGACAATTCCGGCACTTTCGGGTGGTCAACGTTCCAAAATTGAATTATGTAAACTTCTTTTGTCGGCACCTGATGTGATTTTGCTGGACGAGCCGACCAACCATCTCGACATTGACGCTATTGAATGGCTTGACGGATATATTAAAACCTGCAAAAAGGCAGTTGTGATAATCTCGCACGACAGGTATTTTTTGGATAGGGTTGCCAATCGAATTTTTGAAATTGACAATCGAAAGTTATATACCTGCGATGGCAATTATACAAAGTATTGTATTGTGAAAGAGGAACGCAAACTTACTGTTCAACGTAATTTTGATAACACGATGCGAGAAGTTTCTCGAATTGAGAAAATCATTGAACAGCAACGCCGTTGGAATCGCGAAAAGAACATAAAAACTGCTGAAAACAAGCAAAAAATGATTGACCGTTTGTTGCGTGACCTTGAGGTGCCTGACAGTGAAAGGGAGGGTATGACACTTTCTTTCACCGCCGATACAAGAAGCGGTGACGAGGTATTAAAAGGCGAAAACCTTTCGGTGTCGTTTGATGGAAATAAACTTTACGGCAATGTTGATATTGATGTCCGTCGCGGTGACCGAATATTCATTATCGGCCCTAACGGTTGCGGAAAGACCACATTATTAAAGCAAATTACCGATAAATATAACATTTTCTGCCAGATTTCTATGGAAGAACGGATGGGCTGCGGCATTGGTGCTTGCCTTTGCTGTAACATCAAGGTGGAAGATGACGGGGAAGAAGGCTTCAAGCATCTTCATGTTTGCAAGGACGGTCCCGTATTCAATGCAAAGGAGGTTATACTCTAAATGGCAAACTTAACAGTGAATTATCTGGGAGTGGAGTTCAAGAATCCTGTAGTAACAGCCTCCGGCACCTTTGGTTTTGGGATGGAATATAACGAGCTGTACCCAATTGAAAAATTAGGGGGCATTACCGTAAAGGGCTTAACCTTGAATGAGCGTCAGGGCAATCCTGCTCCCAGAATCGTAGAAACTCCTTCGGGGGTATTGAACAGCGTAGGTCTTCAAAACCCCGGCGTAAGATATTTTGCAAAAAATATTATGCCGGAGCTGAAAAAATTAGATTTGAAAATTATTGCCAATGTTTCCGGCAGCACGTTTTCTGATTATGTGGAAGCGTGTAAAATTGTGGATGCATCGGGTGCAGACATTATCGAGCTGAATGTTTCCTGCCCCAATGTAAAGCAGGGGGGAGCGGCGTTTGGTACCAATCCCGATACCGTATATGAAATCACCAAAATGGTGAAAGAAGCCATTTCTACACCCCTTTGCATTAAGCTTTCTCCTAATGTAACAGACATTGCTTCCATCGGACAGGCGG
>JAZOQN010000071.1:0-4176 GCA_045656125.1 Acutalibacteraceae bacterium | reverse complement strand
TATTGACGATACCGTTAAAATGATTCGTCGAAACAACCCTGAGTTTGATATAAATAAAATACCGTTGGATGATGCCGCCACAATGAAAATGATGTCCCGCGGACAAACGGAGGGTGTGTTCCAATTTGAATCGGGCGGTATGAAAAACGTTTTAATGTCCTTTAGACCCGAAAAAATAGAAGATTTAATTGCTATTATTTCTCTTTACCGTCCCGGTCCTATGGATTCAATCCCCAAATATATCGAAAACCGTCATAATCCTCATAAAATCACGTATTCGACCGAACTTTTAAGACCGATTTTAGAGGTTACCTACGGTTGTATTGTCTATCAAGAGCAGGTTATGCAGGTTTTCAGAAGTCTTGCTGGGTATTCACTCGGCAGGGCAGATATTGTGCGACGTGCTATGGCAAAGAAAAAGCACGATGTTATGGAAAAAGAACGCTCGGCGTTTATTTACGGTGAGAAAGCGGAAGACGGAACTGTTTCTTGTGAGGGTTGTGTTGCAAGAGGTGTTAGTGTAGAGGCGGCTTCCAAAATTTTTGATGAAATGTCGGCGTTTAGTTCTTATGCTTTTAATAAGTCGCACGCTGCTGCGTATGCATTTGTTGCATATCAAACTGCATATTTAAAATGTCATTATGAAAAAGAATATATGTCTTCCTTACTTACAAGCGTTTTGGACAACCAATCCAAATTGGGTAGATATATGGCTGAATGTATTAAAAACGGTATTAAAATTTTACCGCCTGACGTTAACTTAAGTGAGCGTAATTTTACACCAACTGCTGACGGTATACGTTTTGGACTTTTAGCTGTCAGAAACATTGGCGGCAATTTGGTTGAGCGTATGTTAACCGAGCGTCAAAACGGAAAATATAAGTCGGTTTATGATATGTGTGACCGCCTTTTTGGGCTTGACCTTAACCGCAGAGCAGTTGAAAGTCTTATTAAAAGCGGTGCTTTAGATTGCTTTAAATTAAGCCGTCGTGCTTTGTTGCAGGGTATTGAACAGTTGATGCGTTCAATTGAATCTGACAAAAAATATACTATGCACGGACAGATGGACTTGTTTGGTAACGCATTAGGCGGAGAAAGCAAGCATTTTGAAATAACCGATTTAGAAGAAATGCCACAGTTTGAACGTTTGGCTTATGAAAAAGAGGTTACCGGAATGTATATTTCGGGACATCCTTTGGAACAGTATTCTGGAGCGTTGAGTGAAAAAGGACTTTTAAAAACCTTTGACCTTAATGATTCTGAAAAGGTAGTACGTTTGGACGGCAAAATGGTTACAATAGGTGCAATGGTGTCCAAAATCCGCCGTAAAGCAACTAAAAATGACCAGACAATGGCATTTTTAGAAGTTGAAGATATGTATGGTTCGGTTAATGTGATTGTATTTCCAAAGCTATTTGAACAGTACTCTGAAATTTTAAAGCAGGGAGCTGCTATTAAGGTTCTGGGCAGGGTTTCTTGCAAGGAATCGGGCGAGGTTGATATTATTGCTGACCGTATTGAATTATTGCCAAAAGGGAAAGTTAAAACTGTTGTTAACGTTTCTCAAACGGAAACAAAACAAAAATCTGCACCTCCAAAATATAAAAACGGCTTGTATTTGAGGGTGACTTCGATGAACAGTACTGAGTATATTAAAGCACGTGAACTGTTGGATACAGTAATAGGGGATATTCCGGTTATAATAAAAGAAACCGAGTCGGGTAAGGCTTATCGTTCACCGCAAAATACTTGGGTTTCGCTCGATGAAAGAGTGCTTTTAAGCCTTTATGATATACTTGGTGAAGAAAATGTGAAATATATCGAATAAACGACCGGATTTACAATATTTTTATTGTTTTTTTACTTGACTTAATGTTGGTTTTAAGTTATGATACAAGTTGTTTGAGATATATTTTTTAGATGGGTGTATGCTATATGAATAAATTGACTGCAATTGGCGTTTTAACCAGTGGTGGAGACGCTCCGGGTATGAATGCAGCTGTACGTGCTGTTGTCAGAACGGCTATTTCCATGGGTATAAAGTGTTACGGTATTCACCGCGGATATAACGGACTTATTGAGGGTGATATTTCCGAAATGACAATCCGTGATGTTAGTGATATTATTCACCGTGGCGGAACAGTACTTTACACTGCACGTAGTCCTATGTTTAAAACAGAAGAAGGTCAAAATCTTGCAGTTGAAACCTGTAAAAAGTTTGGTATTAACGGTATTGTTGTTATTGGTGGTGACGGTTCTTTCAGAGGTGCACGTGCTCTTTCTGAAAAGGGTATTCCATGTGTTGGCATTCCCGGTACTATTGATAATGATATAAGTTCGACTGATTATACTATCGGTTTCGATACAGCAATGAATACAGCGATGGAAATGGTTGATAAACTTCGCGATACCGCACAATCGCATGAGCGTTGTTCAGTTGTTGAGGTTATGGGTCGCCACGCTGGTTGGATTGCATTGGAAACTGGTATTGCTGTCGGTGCATCGGCTATTTTGGTTCCTGAAGTTCCGTTTGATGTTGACCGTGATATTGTTAATAAAATTGTCCATACACATCAGTCCGGCAAAAAGCATTTTATTGTTGTTGTTGCCGAGGGCGTTGGTAATGTTGAAAGTCTTGCTAAAGAAATTGAGGAAAAAACCAGAATTGAAACCAGAGCAACCGTTTTGGGTCACGTTCAAAGAGGTGGCAGACCCACAGTTCGTGACCGTGAGATGGCAAGTTGTATGGGTAACTATGCAGTTAACCTTTTAAGCAGGGGTGTTGGCAACCGTGTGGTTGCTTACCGTGACGGTAAGTTGGTTGATTATGATATTTTTGAAGCGCTTAATATGACTAAAGAATTCAACCTCGAAAAATATAATATGGCAAATACTGTTTCAATTTAAGTTTGTATCAAATTTCAAAAAGCTCTGCACTGTTTGTGCAGAGCTTTTTAACTTGTTACAAATATTAACATTTGACAAAAAGCGTAAATTATAGTAAAATTTTCATAAGAGGGTGATGAATATGAGACGTGATGGAAAAAAGATAAAGGTTGAAAGTGTTGAGTATGCAATTACTCCGCACATTATGTCTGAACGTAATGATGCCTTAAATTTAATTGAGGTTGATATTCCGGCAGAGCCTATTCAGGATTATCTGAACGCCAAACGTAAAGAGGGAATTAAGATAAGCCATTTAGCAGTAATAATTGCGGCTTATACACGTATGATTGGACAATTTCCGCAAGTAAACCGTTTTATTGTAAATAAGAATGTTTACGCCAGAAATGAGTTTAACGTGGCTATGGTTGTTCTTAAAGCGGGACAAATGGATAATGGTACAATGTCTAAAGTGAATTTCGACCCTGAAGATACCATTTTTGAGGTTAATGAAAAAATCACTGCGTACATAGACGAAAACAAAAATTCCAATAACGAAAACAGTACTGATAAGTTGGCTAAAACATTGCTCAGCATCCCCGGACTTTTGCGTTTTGGCGTTAATGTTTTGGTGTGGATGGATAAGCACGGTTTATTACCTCGGAGTATTATTGATGCAAGCCCATTTCACTCAAGTCTTACAATTTCTAATTTGGCAAGTATCAGAACAAATCATATTTTTCATCACATTTATAACTTCGGTACGACTGGTGTGTTTATTACATTGGGAAATAGCCGTGAGGTACCTAAACGTAAGTTAGACGGCGAGATTGAGTTTGAAAAATGTATTCCAATGGGAGTTGTAATGGATGAGCGTATATGCTCGGGAAGTTATTTTGCAATGGCTTTTAGACAGTTTAGAAAGTACTTAAAAAATCCTGAACTGTTAGAGATTAAGCCTGACCCAGAAACCGTCATTCGTGAAATTCCTTATAGAAAAGATAAATATTAATTTAAAACACAAAAAAGAACTTTAAGCTGACGCTTAAAGTTCTTTTTTTAAAATGGCACCGCTTGGGGGAATCGAACCCTCAACTAGCCCTTAGGAGGGGCTTGTTATATCCATTTAACTAAAGCGGCAAGTGTATATTAATTGCCAAGACATTATACATTAATTGCTGTTGTTTGTCAACATTATAAAATTATGTGATTTTTTAAAAATAACAATATTTTGTCGATTGAATGTGCTTGACCTTGTATTGTTATTATGATAATATTATAATTCAAGAAAGA
>JAZOQN010000070.1:0-12313 GCA_045656125.1 Acutalibacteraceae bacterium | reverse complement strand
TTATAAAAGATAACGAGTTTACTGATTGTGCTGAAATCCCACCTGTAATAACCTATGTTAAAAAATTTGAATCGTAACACTAATAAAACAAAAAAACAAGCCACAAGGGCGTGCAAAATTAGCGGGGAAATCGCAAAATCTTTCACTAATACACGGTAGGGGCGAACTGCGTTCGCCCGCGGGAGACCGCAGGTCTCCCCTACGGATAAAAAAGCTCCGCAGTAAACAAATAATTAGCCCCGACAGATTTTAAGGTCTGTCGGGGTTAGTTTTATTTTGTTCGATAAATTGAAATTTTACTGTGCATCTTTGTTGAATGAATTGCAATGGAAACTTCTATTGCTGTAGGTCAGTTCTTCGCCATCAATGTATATCGCACCGTTTTTACATTCAAAGGAAAATCTTGGTTCGTTCAATATCATCCTTGATATAACTTGAATTTTTTCAAAAGAAGTCAAGTCAAAAATATCGACACTCATAAAAGACAGACCAGAACCCGATGTGTTATAGGACACAAGGTCTTTTGTGCCGTTGTTGTCATAATCCCACAAGCATAATTGATGGTGATATCCACCAATAGTATCATATCTGTAAATCGTATGATTTACCATCAAAAAGCAATGTGCGTCACTCACCCAAAATACTTCAATATCAGATGTTTCATCAGAAATGCTTTTGGGGGTAATGTTCACAGTTCGGGTAATGTTATCCGTGTTGTAGTTATAATCCTTTTCACCGCCACGGATGTATCCATCGCTTTTCAAATTTTCCAGAAATTCATCACAGTGAAGATTGTTCGTCGTATTATAATCCGGAATAAAATAGCCTGTTTCGCTCTGTGTGTTTTTGCTTGGGTTGTTGGTTTCATTTGAAGTACTTGCCTCTGTTCTTCTATCCGAAGAGCAACCCGCCAATGCCAGTATGAATGTCATCGATAAAATAAATGCTATAAGTTTTTTCACTTTGAAAGCCTCCTTTATCAAATCCTTATTTATCGTTCTGTTTTATCGCCAGTTTCGTCTTTGTATTACAAAAGGCTTCGGGCAAAGCCCATACCCCTAAGGTTGAGCGCTTCCTAAGGCTCTCCCTCTGGGAGAGCTCCCGCGATAGCGGGTGAGAGGTCATTTCAATCCATCATCTAACCCTCTCCGTCGGCTACGCCGCCTCCTCTCCCGAAGGGCGAGGCTTTTCTAGCCTCATTATAACACAAATCGGCAGAGAAAACAAGTTCTCCGCCGAAGTTTTGTGCCCGTCATTTCTCCGTTAAGAACAACAGAGAAACTGTGGCTTGTTTTTTTGTTTAACTTAAATATTAAATCAGTCGATAAACTTATCGTGAACTGCCTGCATACCCTTTTCACAGTCCTCAACATCAACGATAACTGAAATTTTGATTTCAGAAGTTGAAATCATATGGATGTTGATGCCAACATCAGCCAAAGCCTCAAACATCTTGGAAGCAACACCGGGGTGGGTTTCCATACCGGCACCAACGATGGAAAGCTTTCCTGCATTCTCATTAATAACAACCTTATCATAGTTAACCTGAGTTTTAATAGCCTCTAAAGCATCGGTTGTATCCTTGAGCTGATTTTTCGGAACTGTAAAGGTAATGTCCTTAGTACCGTCACGGCCAACCGACTGTAAAATAATATCAACATTAACGTTTTTACGTCCCAACTGATTGAAAACCTTGAAAGCGATACCCGGGGTATCTTTCAAACCTACGATAGAAATAAGTACGATGTCCTTATCAACTGCGACACCTTTAACAAGCATTTTTTCCATATTAACTGTCTCCTTAACTATTGTACCGGGCACTGTACTCTCTAAACTTGAGCGTACTTCAAGCTCAACGGCATATTTTTTGGCCATCTCGACCGAACGGTTATTCAACACCTGTGCACCTAAAGTTGCCAATTCAAGCATCTCGTCATAGGTGATTTCATCCATTTTTTTAGCAGTCTTAACTTTTCTCGGGTCGGCAGTGTAAACACCGTCAACGTCGGTATAAATCTGACAAAGGTCTGCATTCATTGATGCGGCAATTGCAACAGCACTTGTATCCGAGCCACCGCGACCGAGTGTTGTAATATCGTCATACTTATTCAAACCTTGGAAACCTGCCACGATAACGATGTTGCGTTTATCAAGCTCACGTCTGATTCTCTCGGAGTTAACACGCTTGATGCGGGCTAAAGAATACTTCGAATCGGTCTGGAAGCCTGCCTGCCAACCAAGTAACGAAACAGCGGGATAACCCAACTTTTCAATAGCCATTGCAAGCAACGATATTGAAATCTGTTCACCTGACGCCAATAACATATCCATCTCACGCTTGGATGCGCCGTCAGGATTGATTTCTTTTGCCTTGGCAATCAAGTCATCGGTTGTATCACCCTGAGCCGATACAACAACTACAACCTCGTTGCCCTTTTTGTAGTCCTCGATAATGATGTTGGCAACGTTAAAAACGTGCTCGGCATCTTTAACCGAAGAACCGCCGAATTTTTTTACTATCAGAGCCATTTTTCACACTTTCCTTTCAAGCTCAAATATACTTTTAATCAAATATACGCAAAGTAGAAATTATTGTTCCGGGCAGTTTTTCCAACTGACTTAACAATGTTTTTTCGGTAGCATACGGGGTGATAAATGCGATTTCGTCTTGCGGCTCGCCGTTGCGGCCCAAAACCAAAATTTCGCCAAACTGCTTTTCAGCCTCAGCCTTAACACATTCGCGACATTCGTCTGCCTTTACGCGAACATACATCTTAACTGTGTCTTCCTTGTGGTCAGAAAGGAAATCGTCCTCAACGTGTTCCCAAGAAAGATACTTTCTAGCTTGCAGATGCTTAACACAGTCAACAATATCAGCAACGACAGCACTTGCAGTGGGAAGTTTACCTGCTCCCCTGCCATAGAACATAACGTCACCAACCGCATCACCGCGAACAAGAACAGCATTGAAAACATCGTCAACATTAGACAAAACGTGCTTACGGCTGACCATTGCAGGATAAACCGTAACAAAGCACTTTCCGTCCTCATCCTTTTTTGCACGACCGATTAACTTGATAACCGCACCGGCATAATCGGCATAAGCCGTATCTGCTGAAGTGATTTTTGTAATACCCTCGGTGTAAATTGCATTGGGGTTAACGTGTTTTCCAAATGCCAATGCCGCCAAAATACAAATTTTACGGCAAGCGTCGTGACCTTCAATATCGGCTGTGGGGTCTTTTTCGGCATATCCCAAACGCTGAGCATCAGCCAACGCCTCTTGGAAAGTAACACCCTTTGCAATCATTTGAGTCATAATATAGTTTGTAGTGCCGTTTAAGATGCCCTGCACTTCAAACATATCATTAGCAGTTAAGCATTGCACAATCGGACGAAGTACCGGGATACCGCCGCCCACACTTGCCTCAAAAAGATAATTAACATTCTTTTGCTCAGCAATTTTAAGCAGTTCACTACCCTTTTCGGCAACCAACTCCTTATTAGATGTTACAACGCTTTTTCCTGCCTCTAACAATGACTTTGTAAACTCATATGCAGGATGAAGGCCTCCCATAACCTCTGCAACAACTTTTACATCCGGGTCATTAAGAATATCTTTAAAATCCTTGGTAAACTTATCACTGTAAGAAAGACCGGGGAACTCTCTTAAATCAAGTATGTATTTAATGTTAACGCCATTTTTGGCACGTTTTTCTATCAAATCGGCATTTTTTATCAAAACCTCGGCAACACCCGAACCGACAACGCCGTGTCCCATAATTGCTATATCAATCATTAGTATTCTCCGTTCATTTTTCGTGTATCTGTTTAACCGAAACAACACCGTCTAATGCGGCTAAATCGTTAAGCATTTGAGAAGCACTGAAGTCCTCATTCGAAATGCGGAACGAAACCGAAAAGGATGCAATTCCGTTAACCGGCAACCCTTGGTTAACCGTGAGTAAATTAGCATTCAAACTGTAAAGGTGCTGTAAAAAAGACGACAACACACCTGCTCTATCTCTTAAAGATGCCTGTAAAGACACCGTTTGCCCTAAAGAATTGGAATATTCAAAAACTGAATCCTTATACTTATAATAAGCACTTCTGGATATGCCGCACATTCGCGATGCGTCGGTTGCGGTTTTTGCTTCTCCCGATGCGATTAGCCTTTTTGCCTGCATTACCTTTTGAAAAACTTCGGGCAAAGCAGCAGAACTAACCAACAACATTTCCTGCTCCAAAATATCCACCTGCCGTAAACACTGTATTTATGAGGATTACACTATACCACATTAAAGTGTTAATTGCAAGTAAATTTTTAATATTTTATTATAATTTGACAATAACATATATATTAGCCTCATTTTTGAATATTTTTTGTGAATTGTGGTGATTCAATTTGACAACCGAAGGGCAAAAAAACATTATTATCAAAGCAGTTTTCTATGCGTTGATAATAGGTCTTGTTTTTCTTTCATTTAAACTGTTCTTCGGTCCGTTATTACCGTTCTTGTTAGCCGGTGCTTTGGTTTTGAGTTTGCAACCACTGGTTAATCTGCTTCACCGAAAATTCAAAATAAAACGCAACCCCGTTTCTGTGGCTTTAGTGCTTACGGTTTACATTATTGCAATTGGCATCACTATTTGGCTTACACGTATACTTTATATACAACTGACCGACATTTTAAGCTCTTTGCCGACATATTTTGATACTGCCACCGCTAAACTCAACGCCATCATACATCGTATCGGCTCAACTGTTGGTGATTTTTCCGACATCGGCAATGGGTGGTTGAAAGATATACCCACCGCAGCGTTGAAATCGGCAGTCACAAAATTAGGAACCGCGGCAACCGAGGTTGCCACAAAATTTGCCGCAGGTATTCCGTCATTTTTACTATCAGTGGCAGTGATGATAATTGCCAGCGTTTATATTGCTAAAGATTATACTGCATTTGCCAATTATATACATTCAATTGTCCCTGAAAAAATAATAGTAAAATATGTTAATATAAAAAACACTGTTTTAAACAAAATAGCAAAACTCTTGAAAGGTTATCTTTTGATAATAACTGTAACTTTTTTTGAACTGTTTATAGGTCTTTCGGTGTTAAACATTAAATACGCACTGATAATCGCTTTTGCAACCGCATTGATAGATATTTTACCAGTGCTGGGTTCAGGTACAGTTCTTGTCCCGTGGGCAGTTTTAGGGGCTTTAAGCGGCAACCCCGAAAGAGCAATCGGACTTGCCATTCTTTATATTTTGATTACAACAATCCGCAATGTAATTGAGCCGAAAATCATCGGTGCAAAATTAGGAATACACCCCGTTTTTACATTAGCAATAATGTTTTTAGGGCTAAAGTTATTCGGTGCGATTGGCGTATTTTTAGCACCAATAATTGCAATTGCAATTAAAAGTATATTAGAGCTTAAATACGGTCAGCCGGAAACGGTAAAAACAGAGAACAGCAACAATTTGAAAAAATAAGAAGCCTCGGTGACCGAGGCTTCTTATTTTTTATTATTCAATTACAGTATACTGCAACATTTCACAATGAAGTTTTGTGCCGACTGTGACGTTTTCGGGTAATAATGCCATTGCAATGAACAAATCTTCATCACACTGGCCCGACAAATCGTGCAGATAGGCATACTCACCCTCAATTTTTGAAATTATATAATCTTTAGGTTCCATTTTTATCACCCTATTGCTTTATTTTTCCATTTGCCTATTGCATAGAACACAAAGGTAATTACTGCACCCATTACCCACGAGCAAAGAAGTGAAATTTGAATACATTCTTCACGACCCAAGGGCAGTTCCGATGTGCGAGTTAAGTAAGAAATTCCGTAAGCCAACGGCACTCGGAAAAGAACCGTAGTTATTAAAGAAATCCACATCGGTGTCATGGTATCGCCTGCTCCACGCATAATACCCGACAAACTTTGAGTAACAGCAACCGCAATGTAGCCGACAGCCAGAATTTTCATCAACTCATAACTTCTGTTAACAAGTGCTGTGGTATCGGTGAATATCGCCATTAAACCTTTACCGAAAATTAAAATTGCCACCGTAATAACGGTTGAGCAGAGCACCGCCATCAAAGTGCCTTGTTTTGCGCCCTGCTTTACCCTGTCAAGTCGCTTTGCACCAACATTCTGACCGGCATAAGTTGTCAATGCAGTGCCAAACGAGAAATTAGGCATCATTGCAAAGCCATCAACACGCATAATAACAACGTTAGCCGCAATAAACTGCGGACCGAACTGATTAGTAAGCGACTGAACAACAATCATAGCTGACGAGAAAATCGCCTGTGTTGCACCCGAAGGAATACCCAGCTTAACAAGAGTTTTAACATAACCCGATGACAGTTTTAAATATTTAAAGCCAAAATCAAAATACTCTCGCATTTTGGAAAGTTTTAAAAGGCAAAGTGCCGACGAAACAAGCTGTGCAATAACGGTTGCCAAGGCAACTCCCGCAACATCCCAATGGAAACAGATAACAAACACCAAATCAAGAATAATATTTACAACGGTTGCAACCAACAGATAAACAAGTGCCGAAACTGAATCACCCAAACCTCTGATTATACCGCTTAAAATATTATAATATCCCATACCCACCATACCGAGTAAAGAAATCATTAAATACCAATAACAATCCTTATGTATGTTTTGAGGTGTGTTAAGCAATACCAAAACTTTATCTAAAACCGGTGCGGCAACAATTATAAGACCTATACAAGCAATGGCGGTAACAGTAATACAATTGCCGACAGTATAAGACATACTCTCACGGTTTTTTGCACCGAAATACTGTGCAACCATGACAGAAGCACCTGCCGAAATACCTATAAACAACACCAATAACATATTAAGTATCGGTAACGCACTGCCAACTGCGGCAATAGCATTATCACCGTTGGCGGCAAACCGACCAACAACTATTGTGTCAACCGTACTGTAAAGTTGCTGTGCAATATTGCCGATTACCATAGGCAAAGTGAACTGTAAAATAACCTTCCACGGTGTACCTTGGGTCATATCCACCGGAGCAAATAATTTTTTAAACATCTTGTCACCTTAAAATGAAATTTGATTTGATTTTAATTCGGCAAGTATTTTACCACAATTTAAAAATTATTGCAATCGGTTTTATGAAACTTTCTGCAAAATAAAAATCGGCACACCTCAAAAGAGATGTGCCGGGTTTTACTTGTGGAATGAGCAATAAAAATTAAGCCTTGCCTACCGAACCGAAAAGTTCCATCTTTTCCTTAACGGTAGCCTTAATAGCCTCAACACCGGGAGCAAGAAGTTTTCTCGGGTCAAAGCCTTTACCTTCAAGGTCTTTTCCTGCTTCAACATACTCACGAACTGCAGCGGCAAAAGCCAACTGACACTCGGTATTAACGTTGATTTTAGAAACGCCCAAAGAAATAGCCTTTTTAATCATATCGGCAGGGATACCTGTACCGCCGTGAAGTACCAACGGCATCTCACCGGTAAGTTGCTGAATTGCATCAAGGGTGTCAAAAGAAAGACCTGCCCAATTTGCAGGGTATTTGCCGTGAATATTACCGATACCTGCAGCAAGCATTGTAACGCCGAGGTCAGCAATCATTTTACATTCCTTCGGGTCGGCAACTTCGCCGCCACCAATAACGCCGTCTTCCTCACCGCCGATAGCACCGACTTCGGCCTCCAAAGAAAGACCTTTTTCTTCACATATATTGACTAATTCCTTGGTCTTTTCGATGTTTTCCTCAATAGGATAGTGTGAACCGTCAAACATTACGGAAGAGAACCCTGCAGCGATGCACTTTTTAGCACCCTCGTAACTACCGTGGTCAAGGTGAAGAGCAACCGGAACAGTGATTCCCAACTCGTTAATCATACCGTTAACCATACCTACAACGGTGGTATAACCGCACATATACTTACCTGCACCCTCGGAAACACCGAGAATTACCGGTGAATTAAGCTCCTGAGCTGTGAGAAGAATAGCCTTGGTCCATTCCAAGTTGTTGATATTGAACTGACCTACGGCATACTTGCCTGCCTTTGCTTTTTGAAGCATTTCTTTTGCTGAAACTAACATAACGTTTACCTCCGAATTTAATTTTTGCCTGTTAATATTTTAACGCATAATACACTTAAAATCAAGCGTATTACTAAATTATTTATATAAAGGGTATTTTTCGCAAATTGCAGCAACGCGTGCCTTAATTTCATCCTTTTTGTTATCGAAATCCTTTACACAAAGTGCAATCAACTTACCAACTTCAACAAAATCGTCCTCTTTAAGACCGCGGGTTGTAGCAGCAGGAGTGCCAAGACGCACACCGCTTGTAACAAACGGCTTTTCGGGGTCGTTGGGGATTGCGTTTTTGTTAGCAGTGATATTGATTTCATCCAAGCGGTGCTCTAATTCCTTACCGGTAACGCCTGTACCGCGTAAATCAAGCAACATCAAATGGTTATCAGTACCGTCAGAAACAAGGTTAATACCCTCAGCTTTTAAAGAACCTGCCAAAGCATTTGCATTCTTAACAATCTGCTCTTGGTATGCCTTAAACTCGTCTGTCAAAGCCTCGCCGAAGCATACGGCTTTACCTGCGATAACGTGCATTAAAGGTCCGCCTTGGTTACCGGGGAAAACAGCCTTGTTGATAGCCTTGAAAATTTCCTCGTCGTTACAGAGAATCAAACCACCTCTGGGGCCGCGAAGTGTCTTATGTGTGGTTGTAGTTACAACATCGGCATACTCGACAGGGTTAATGTGCAACCCTGCGGCAACAAGACCTGCAATATGAGCCATATCAACCATAAACAAGGCACCAACAGAATGTGCAATGTCTGCAATAACGTCAAACTTAATCTCACGGGCGTAAGCAGAGGCACCGGCAACGATTAACTTCGGTTTACATTCCTCTGCGATTTTTCTCATTTCATCATAATCGATAAAACCGTCATCAGCTACACCGTAAGGTACAAAGTTGTAAAGTTTACCCGAGCTGTTAACCGGTGAGCCGTGGGTAAGATGTCCGCCGTGGGCAAGATTCATACCCATAACGGTATCGCCAACCTCTAAAAGTGCAATATAAACAGCCTGGTTTGCCTGAGCACCCGAATGAGGCTGAACATTGGCAAATTTAGCACCGAAAAGCTTGCAAGCACGGTCACGTGCTATATCCTCAACAATGTCAACATACTGGCAACCGCCATAGTAACGCTTGCCGGGATAACCCTCAGCATATTTATTTGTTAAAACCGAGCCCATTGCAGCCATTACTGCAGGAGAAACAAAGTTTTCCGAAGCAATAAGCTCAATATTACTCTGCTGACGGCCTAATTCAAGCTCCATTGCGGCACCGACTTCATTATCGCGAGCCTTAACAAAACCAACCGAATCTAAAATATCAGAATACATTTTTTACCTCCAAAATCAAGTAAATTTCATTAACCACTCCATTATACAATAAAGCGACAAAGAATTCAATACGTTTACTCACATTTCATCTGGAAATTACTTAATAAAGTACTTTAAATATTTACAATTATATGGTATACTAAATATAATTACGAATTTTATGCCTTTTGGCAAAACATAAATGTCAGGAGATATTCTAATGGGTTTTTTACAAAAACTTTTCGGTAATTACAGTGAAAAGGAAATTAAAAGAATTCTGCCGTTACAACAAGCAGTTTTAGATTTAGAAGAAAAATATTCCAAAATGTCGGACGACGAATTAAAGGGAATGACCGATAAACTTAAAGCACAGTTAGCCGAAGGCAAACCGCTTGACGCGATTTTGCCCGACGCTTTTGCCGTCTGCCGTGAGGCTTCCTGGCGTGTACTTTCAATGAAACACTTCCCTGTTCAGATTTTGGGCGGTATTATTTTACACCAAGGCAGAATTGCCGAAATGCGTACCGGCGAGGGTAAAACCTTGGTTGCCACCCTGCCCGCCTACCTCAACGCTTTAACCGGCAAAGGTGTTCACATTGTAACCGTCAACGATTACCTTGCCCGACGTGACTCGGAGTGGATGGGTAAAGTTTATAGCTTTTTAGGATTGAGCGTCGGTCTTATTGTTCCCGGTATGGACAATGAGGCTAAAAAACTTGCTTATAACGCCGATATTACCTACTGTACCAACAATGAATTGGGCTTTGACTACCTTCGTGATAATATGGTTATTTATAAAGAGCAACGTGTTCAACGCGGTCATAACTTCGCAATTGTTGACGAGGTTGACTCGATTTTGATTGACGAAGCCAGAACTCCGCTTATTATTTCGGGACGCGGTGACAAATCCTCCGACCTTTACCTATCTGCCAACAAGTTTGCCCGCGGATTAAAGTGTGTCCGCATTGCCGAGACCGACTCGAAAATGACCGACGAGCAACAGAAAATTGAGGGCGATTATGTCGTTGACGAAAAGGCCAAAACCTGCACTTTAACTGCGCAAGGCGTTCAGAAAGCCGAGGCATTTTTCGGCATTGAAAACCTTAACGACCCCGACAATATCACCATATCACACCACGTTCAGCAGGCCATCCGCGCTTACGGTATAATGAAACGCGATGTTGATTATGTTGTTAAAGACGGCGAAGTTCTGATTGTTGACGAATTTACGGGACGTATTATGTACGGACGCCGTTATAATGAGGGATTGCACCAAGCAATTGAGGCAAAAGAGGGTGTTAAGGTTGCACACGAGTCCAAAACTTTGGCAACCATTACTTTCCAAAACTTCTTCCGCCTTTACAATAAATTAGCCGGTATGACGGGTACTGCTATGACCGAAGAAGCAGAATTCCAGCA
This sequence comes from Acutalibacteraceae bacterium, assembly GCA_045656125.1. Taxonomy (GTDB): domain Bacteria; phylum Bacillota; class Clostridia; order Oscillospirales; family Acutalibacteraceae; genus UMGS172. The sequence continues at coordinate 1,464 of JAZOQN010000070.1, read as the reverse complement.
GATTTACAAGCTTGATGTTGTAGAAATCCCAACCAACAAGCCCGTTATCCGCGAAGATTTGCAAGACGTAATTTACAAAACCGAACGCGCAAAATTTGGTGCCGTTGTCAACAATATTTTAGAATGTCACAAAAAAGGTCAACCCGTACTTGTCGGTACAATTTCGATTGAAAAGTCCGAACTATTGAGTGCTATTCTCAAAAAGAACGGCATTAAACACAATGTTTTAAATGCAAAATATCACGATAAGGAAGCGGAAATTATAGCTCAGGCAGGTAAATTCGGTGCTGTTACCATTGCCACTAACATGGCAGGTCGAGGTACCGATATTATGCTTGGCGGTAATGCTGAATATTTGGCAAAATCCGAACTTCGCAAACTCGGTTACAGTGAGGAGCTTATCTCTGAGGCTACAGGCTTTGCCGACACTGACGATGCCGACGTTTTAAAAGCACGCGAAGAATATCAGAAATTCCACGAACAGTTTAAAGCTGAAATTGCACCTGAGGCAGAAAAGGTTCGTAATGCCGGTGGTTTGTTTATTATCGGCACCGAACGTCACGAGTCCCGCCGTATTGACAATCAGTTAAGAGGCCGTGCAGGACGTCAGGGTGACCCTGGTGCAAGTAAATTCTATATTGCTTTAGAAGACGATTTGATGCGTCTTTTTGCCGGTGACCGCATAAACGCCGCTATGAGTATGCTGAAAATCGATGAAAATATGCCGATTGAAGCCGGTATGCTGACCAAAACAATTGAAAGCGCTCAACAAAAAATTGAGGGTCGAAACTTTGGTATCAGAAAATCGGTGCTTGATTATGACGATGTTATGAACAAGCAACGTGAGTTGATTTATACTCAGCGCAACCGCGTTTTAGACGGTGAGGATATCCAAGCCACCGTAAGAAAAATGATTACCGACACTGTGGAATCAGGTGTTAACACCTATCTCACCGGTACTGTTGCAGAGGATTGGAACTTTGACGGACTTCGTGACTACTTCCGCGGTTGGTTAGCCTCGGACAATGATTTCCGCTATTCAGTGGACGAGTTGAACCGTCTTGAAAAAGACGATATTGCCGAAATGCTTATTAATCGTGCAGTTGATATTTGCGATAAAAAGGAAACCGAGTATGGCAGTGCGGCTATGCGCGAAATTGAACGCGTAATGCTTTTACGAAGTGTTGATACTCATTGGATGGACCACATTGATGCTATGGACGAACTTCGCCAAGGTATCGGTCTTCGTGCTTATGGTCAGCATAACCCCGTTGTTGAATACCGCAACGAAGGCTATGATATGTTCAACGCTATGACCGATTCTATTCGCGAGGATACAACCAAAATGGTGCTTTGCGCTCAACTTCGCCGTAACGATGAAGAGCCTAAACGACAAAAGATTGCCGAGGAAGAAAATACCGATAAAAATACCACCGTCAGAGGTAAAGGTGTTGTAAGCAAAAA
>JAZOQN010000069.1:0-12960 GCA_045656125.1 Acutalibacteraceae bacterium | reverse complement strand
ATTTCTCAATAGTTATCGTTGTTTAATTTTCAAGGTCCGCTATGCCCTCCCGCAGGGTTTCCCCTCACGCGAGTGCCTGACTATATTACCACACCACTTCGGGTTTGTCAACTGTTTTTTTGAGGAAATTTTAAAAATTTTGACGTAATTTAAAATTTAATTTAGAAACGTTAAGGTATATGTTGAATTTATCAGGAAAAACTGTAATTAAAAACCGATTTATTTGGGTTAGGATGGTTATTTTAATGAAAATCAAGCACATTATTTCATCGACATTAACAATAGTTTTACTATTCACAACGTTTTATGCAACTTCATACGGTTACTCAAGTATAGGTTCAAGAGGAAACGAAGTGCGTCAAATTCAACAAAGGCTTAAAGAATGGGGCTATTATAAAGGTAGTGTTGACGGCATTTACGGTACAAAAACACGTACTGCTGTAATAAAATTTCAAAAAAATAATAATATTACAGCCGATGGCATCTGCGGACGTAAAACTTTAGAGCTAATTGGTTTACCAACGGGAGTTGACACTTCAAGTTCTGACTCATACAACGGATATTCTTCCTCCGATTACCGTTTATTAGCGAGATTAATTTCTGCTGAAGCACGCGGTGAGCCTTATCTTGGGCAGGTTGCTGTTGGTGCAGTTGTTCTAAACCGAATTGAACACCCATCATTTCCAAATTCTATTTCGGGTGTTATTTATCAAAATAATGCTTTTTCCTGTATTGATGACGGACAATTTGACAAGCCGGTTGAAGACAGTGCTTATGAGGCGGCACGGGACGCTCTCAACGGTCTTGACCCGAGCGGCGGTGCGATATATTATTTTAACCCTAAGACCGCGACTAACAAGTGGATATGGAGCAGACCTTTGATAAAAACAATTGGCAGTCACAGATTTTGTTCTTGAACTAAATTTTGAGGAGATTTGATTTCTCCTTAAATACATAAATAAATTAAATTATGCCATTATTACTATTGAAAAATTAAACTTTTGGGTGTATTATATTTAAAATTAATTTATTTTTGATGTATTTACGCTGAATAGAGGTTTAATTTATGTACGGCTTAGATGTTTTAGTACAAAAAGTTCTTTTAATGGGAACTTTAGTAATAATTGGCTTTATAATGAAAAAATGCAACAAACTTGACAGTTCAGTTGCTAAAAGCCTTGGTGATACTGTTATTTATATTGCACAACCCGCAATGATTATCTATAGTTTTCTTGAGGTTGATTTTAACACACGCACGCTTATAACAGCTTCAGTAGTCTTCGGATTTTCTTTGATTTTCCACCTTGTTTATTTTTTAGTTGCTTTCAGCCTGTATAAAAATGCACCCGACAAACAAAAAACTGTACTTCGTTTTGCCACAATCTTTACAAATGCAGGATTTATGGGAATACCTCTCATTTCTGAGCTTATCAGTCCTGAAGCTGCAATTTACGCTACTTTTTATGTTATCGGCTTTAATGTTTACAGTTGGACTTTGGGATGTTATTTATACACAAAAGATAAATCATATATATCAATAAAAAAACTGTTAATTAATCCATCAATTGTTCCTACATATTTTGGCTTGGCTTTTTATTTAATCGGTGGTCTTTGCACAATGCCACAATTTATGATGCCTATAATTGACAATTTCCTTGTTCCTGTAATGCAAAACGATGTTCTTTATTTAGCCAAATGTTCTATTATGCCTCTTTCAATGGTTATGATAGGTATCAGACTTGCAGAATCTAACTTTAAAACAATGTTCAAAGATAAATATTTGCCATTGTATATTATTGTAAGACTTATCTTAATTCCGCTTGGCATTATGGCAATTATGAAGCTGATTTTAATCCTTGGAATAATCCCTTCAAGTATAATTATTCCTACCGCGACAGTTATTGTTATCAGTTCTTCTACCCCGGCCGCAGCTATGGCTAATATTTTTGCTGAACGATATGACGGTGATGCAATATATGCCAGCAAAATAGTTTCGGTAAGTACATTGCTTTCAATGTTCACGATGCCTTTAGTTGCGGCACTTTTAAGTTTAGTTATTAAATAAGGAGATTAATATATGAAATATTTAGTTTTACTCTGCGACGGTATGGCAGATTATAAATTTGAAGGTTTAGGCGGCAAAACGCCTATGATGTTAGCGAAAAAGCCTAACATCGACCGTTTAGCAAAAACCGCAACAGTTGGACTTGCCAAAACCGTTGCTGACAACCTAAAACCCGGAAGTGACGTTGCTAACCTTTCTGTAATGGGATATGACCCTCAGGAATGTTACACAGGTCGTTCTCCTCTTGAAGCCGCAAGCATTGGTATTGCTTTAACCGACACTGATGTAACGCTCCGTTGCAATCTTGTTACCCTTTCTGACGAAGAAAATTATGAAGACAAAACTATGATTGACTACTCTGCAGGCGATATTTCATCCGCAGAAGCTGCTGAGATAATCAAATCAGTACAAGAGGCTTTCGGCAACGAAATTTTCTCATTCTTTGCAGGTGTAAGTTACCGTCATTGCTTAGTTGTGAAAAACGGTACAGTTGATTTAGGAAATATGACTCCACCGCATGATATTTCAGGTAAGGTTATCGGCGAGTATTTAAGTCAACACAAAAATGCTGAACCTTTGATTGATTTAATGAAAAGAAGTGTTGCGGTCCTTAAAGACCATCCCGTTAACCTCAAAAGAATTGCTGAAGGAAAACGCCCTGCTAATTCGATTTGGCTTTGGGGTGAAGGCACTAAGCCGCAAATGTGCAGTTTCTGTGATAAATTCGGTGTTAAAGCCGGTATTGTTTCAGCAGTAGACCTTATAAAAGGAATCGGCAAATTGGCAAAATGCGACGTTGCAGAAGTAAAAAATGCAACAGGATATATCGATACGGATTTTGAAGGCAAAGCCAATGCGGCAAAAGAACTTTTTAAGAATAATGATTTAGTTTACGTCCACGTTGAAGCACCTGACGAATGTGGTCACAGAGGTGAAGCTGAAAACAAGGTTAAGGCAATTGAATTAATCGACCAACGTATTTTAGGTACTTTGATTGAAGAGTTAGAGAAATACGGCGAATACCGAATTCTTATTATGCCAGACCATCCTACACCGCTTATCACAATGACCCATGCACGTGACCCAGTTCCGTTTTTGATTTATGATAACAAGAAGTCACAGTCCGGTGTTGACTGCTTTACTGAAGAAACCGCTGCATCTACCGGTGTTTACTACGACCACGGGCCTGACATAATGAAAGTTTTATTGGAAAAATAAATCCAAAACATAATTATTAAAAACTCCGCAGTGAATTCACTGCGGAGTTTTTAAGTGCATAAATAATATTACTGTTTTTTAGAATATGTTTTTGAGGTGAATTTCTCGGCATTAACAATAAATCTATCATGAGTACCTTTACCGATTATTCCAACCTCGTCAAAAGCTATAACCTCAAAACTGATTTTACGTCCGTCAACTGCCGTAACAATGCTATCAACTGTAACTTCCATACCTTTTGGAGTAGCACTCAAATGCTCAACATTAACCATTGTACCAACGGTTGTCATACCATCTTCAAGACTATTTTCAATAGCAACACATGATGCTTTTTCCATTAAAGCTATCATCATGGGTGTAGCAAAAACATCCAACAGTCCCGAACCGACTATTTTTGCGGTATTGGTATCATCAACTGTGGCTTTAACAGTACCTTTAAGTCCTACTTTAATTTCCATTTAAATCACCTCAAATACTCATCAATAGCTTTGGCTGCAAGTTTACCTGCACCCATTGCTGAGATAACAGTTGCAGCACCGGTAACAACGTCACCCCCGGCATAAACGCCTTCTTTAGATGTTTTACCGGTTGTTTCTTCAACAATAATACCGCCTCTACTATTTACCTCTAAGCCAACTGTTGTTGATTTAATCAACGGATTAGGTGATGTTCCGATTGACATTATTACAGTATCAACATCTAAAGTGAATTCACTATCAGGGACTTCAACAGGACGGCGACGTCCTCTTTCATCAGGCTCGCCAAGTTCCATTTTAACACACTTCATTCCCACAACAAAACCGTTTTTAGGGTCGCGAGGATTTTCGGGATTTTGGAATCCTAAAATCTCAACAGGATTATTGAGTAATTTGAACTCAATTCCCTCTTCCATTGCATGCTCAACTTCTTCGTGACGTGCAGGAAGTTCCTCTAAAGAACGTCTGTATACAATATAAACCTTTTCAGCACCTAATCTTAGGGCGGTACGTGCAGCATCCATGGCAACGTTACCGCCACCGACTACTGCAACTTTTCCACCTTTCATAATAGGTGTTATCGGCTCGTCTTTGTAGGCTTTCATTAAATTTGAACGTGTTAAAAATTCATTTGCAGAATAAACGCCTTTCAGACTTTCACCTGGGATACCCATAAAGTTGGGTAATCCTGCACCCGAACCAATGAACACTGCCTTATATCCCATTTCAAAAATTTCATCAACAGTCAAAGTTTTACCGATAACCATATTGGTTTCAATATCAACACCGATTTTAATAAGGTTATCAACTTCCTTTTGAACAATTGATTTTGGAAGTCTAAACTCAGGAATACCGTAAACAAGGACACCGCCGGCTAAATGCAACGCCTCGAAAACAGTGACCTTATAACCTTTCTTAGCCAAATCACCGGCACATGTTAATCCTGCAGGGCCTGAACCAACGATTGCAACCTTTATACCGTTGCTTTCCGGTACGCTTACAGCATTATCTGAGTGAGCGTTGTGCCAATCAGCAACAAAACGCTCAAGTCTGCCAATACCGACAGGCTCGCCTTTGATACCTCTGACACATTTTGCTTCACACTGTTTTTCTTGTGGGCAAACACGTCCACAAACTGCCGGCAAGGAGGATGTTTTGCTGATTATTTCATAAGCACCTTCAAAATCTCCAACTTTAACTCTTGAAATAAATTCTGGAATATGAATATTTACCGGACAACCTGAAACACATAAAGGATTTTTACATTCAAGACAACGCAACGCCTCATCAATAGCAGTTTCCTCGCTATATCCTAAAGCCACTTCACTAAAATTGTGTGCTCTCACGTGTGGTTCCTGAGTAGGCATTTCGTTTTTAGATAAACTCATATTACGTTTCACTTATTCTACCTCCTTTTTAAAGAGGTTACATGTATTTTCATAAGCATGGCGTTCAAAATCACGATACATACTGCCTCTTGACATAGCCTCGTCAAAATCGACTTCATAACCGTTAAAATCAGGGCCGTCTACACAAGCAAACTTGGTGACCTTTTTACCGCCTTGATTAAGTGTCAAACGGCAACCGCCACACATACCTGTACCGTCAATCATAATTGGATTCATAGAAACAGTACAAGGAATGTTATAAGGACGTACAGCCTCAACAACAAATTTCATCATTACAAGCGGACCTATAGCAATAACCGCATCAAATGTCTCACCTGACTGTAAAATTTCAGTTAAAGGCTGACAAACATTACCCATTGTTCCGTAACTGCCATCGTCAGTCATAACAAATGTTTTGTTTGAAATAGATTTAAATTCATCTTCCAATATAACTAAATCCTTATTTCTGAAACCAATAATTGAAGTAACATCAGCACCTAAATCATACAATTTGCTTGCAACAGGCAAAGCAATAGCACAACCTACGCCACCGCCAACAACACAAACCTTTTTTAATCCGTCCAAGTGTGTTGCAACACCTAATGGACCTACAAAATCCTGTAAACTGTCGCCAACCTGCTTGTGATTAAGCAACTCGGTAGTAGCACCGACAATTTGAAAAATTATTCTTACTGTTCCTTTTTCACGGTCATAACCCGCAACGGTTAAAGGTATTCTCTCACCATCCTCATCAACACGCAAAATAATAAACTGCCCTGCTTCTGCTTTACGTGCTACAAAAGGTGCTTCGATGTCCATCAAAGTAACAGTAGTATTGAATTGTTTTTTGTTAACAATTTTATACATAAATTCGCCTCAAACAAAGATTTACTATATATTTTAACATCTAACTAAAGAATTTCAATAGCAAATCTAAAATAATCAACATTTTGTACGTAATTTTTTAATAATACTTGCAATAATAAGAGCTATTATATTAAAGCAAACAACCGTTGCACCAACCGGCAACATTACAGTGCCTGACATAAAACTGTCAGGTTTGCTTATTACAAAGGTAACAGCAAACAAAAAGCCTAAAACAAAGCATAGAACTGATATAACAGCTGAAGAAATAACTGTTGCCTTAAATGTTTTAAACAATCGCATTGAAGTTATCGCAGGAATGACAATAACTGCAGATATCATAATTGAGCCAATAAGTTTCATACCCACAACTATTGTGATAGCTGTCAATCCGGCCAAAAGCATATTACTTCCCTTAACGCTAACACCGGTTGCTTTAGAAAAACTCTGGTCAAAGGTTACCGCAAAAATCCTATTAAAAAACAGTAAATACAAAGCAATAACTATAAGACAAAGGACTATACCCAAAACGGTATCCTCAGAACTTATTGTTAATACCGATGCACCGAAAAGTCCGGTACAAACTTCAGCAGTTCCTGCTTCAGCAAGACCAAATATGATGTATCCAACTGCCACAGTACCAACTGATACCAAAGCTGTTGCCGCATCTCCTTTTAATTTCCCACTGTCTGTCAGCCACATTAAAAAGAAAGCAGCCAATGTTACAACCGGAATAGTAATATAAATATTATCCTCAGTTCCAACACCTAGCAAAGCTGCGATTGCCAATGCCAAAAATCCCACGTGCGATAATCCGTCACCAATCATAGAATAACGTTTTAAAACAAGATTAACACCCAATACCGACGAACAAAGGCTTGTAAGAACGCCAACAACAATTGCATAAATCAAAACAGTCGAATCAAAATACTGCCCTGAGAAAACGCTGAAATCAAAATAAATACTCATTTTGCACCGCCTTCCAGGTATTCCTTACCAAAATCTGATAACAAATATTCATTTGTTGTACCGTAAAACTGTCTGTCTTTATCCAAATGTAAAATCTTATTTGCACAACTCACTGCAGTGTGAACATCGTGTGAAATCATAATAACAGTCATACCGTCATTGTTTAAATTTTTTATAATAGAATACATTTCCTTTGCTGCATTAGGGTCTAAACCGTTTACAGGCTCATCTAAAAGCAAAAGGTCCTCAGTTGCACATAACGCTCTCGCCAACAAAACTCTCTGTTGCTGGCCGCCTGAAAGTGAAGAAAAAGGTTCGTTTTTAAGATTCTCTATTTTAAGCAATCTCATATTGTTTATTGCTTTTTCTTTCATATCGGCATTGTACCACGGAAATCTGCACTTCCCTGCAAATCCCGACATTATAACTTCGTTAACAGAAGCGGGAAAGTCCCTTTGCGATGACTGTTGTTGCGGCAAATAACCAATTGATTTGCGATGCTTACTGCAACAAAAATCAATACTTCCCGTTTGTGGCTTAACAAGTCCTAATATACCTTTAATAAGCGTACTCTTGCCGCTGCCATTCTCACCGACAACGCATAAATAATCTCCATTATCAACACTTAATGACAACCTACTAATTACAGGACGACCGTCATAAGCAAGAGTCAAATTTTTTAAAGTTAATCTAGCCATTTAAGGCCTCCTTAATTCTTTCGATGTTCTGTTTGGTTAAACTTAAATAATTCAAACCGGCATCAATATCATTTCGAGTTAGTGTATGGCATGAATGCAAAAGCATTGCCTTACCCCCAACTTTTTTTGCGATACTTTCAGCAAAGATAGGTTTAGAATTTTCCATATAAAAGATTGTTTTTGCACCAGACTCGATAGCAGTTTGTGTTAATGAAGTAATTTGTTTAACCGAGGGGTCACTGACAGAAGAGCATCCCGGAAAAGCCGCATCAAATTCTAAACCGTAATCGGCACAAAGATATCTGAAAGGAAAACGGTCACCAAACACTAATTTTTTACCTAAAGCCAAATTGACTACACTCTTTAACTCCTCATCAAGCAACTTTATGTTTGATACATAAGTTTCACAGTTTAATTTATAAAACTGACTGTTGCTTTCATCAAGACCGCAAATAATATCAGTCAATGATTTAACAATATCAACTGCTCTTTTAGGAGATGTCCAAACATGTTCATCAAAAGCATTTTCAGTATGATGCGATTCATCGTGTTCTTGTGCATGTTCATGCTCGTGATTATGCTCCATACTTTCGGATAAAACTTCTTTTAAAGTAGGTGTAAATTCGGTCAAAGCACACCACCTTGCATTTGAATTCACAGTTGAACGAAGTTCTTCAATCCATTCCCCATCGGTTTCACCGCCGACATACACAATTAAATCCGCAGTTGCAATTGTTTTTAATTCCGCAACTGTTAAATTTTCAAGTTTAAAATCATGGCTTTCTGTACCCAAAGGCACTAACATTTTAACATTGGCCTTATCACCAACAATATTTTTAACAAAATCGTATTGTGGGAATACAGTACAAATAATTTCTAAATCTTTTACTTTTTCATAGTTTTGATTACAGCCAGAAATTAAAGTAACAGAAATACAAATAATTAACAGTATAACTAATAATCTTTTCATAATACCTCCTTAACATTGGAGGTACAGCTTACACACTCACCGTAAAGAACGGCTCGTCCACTTCCTAATACAAAATCATGCTCTGCTTTAATATGTGCGTTCACAGTATCTAAATGAGCACACTCCATATGAATAAGACGACCACATTTAACACATTTCAAATGATAATGTCGGTCACAAGAGTCATTAGCATCTGCATACTGATAAACAAATTGACGACTCTCTCCTGTTTCAAATCTTCTTATAACACCGCTTTTCAATAAATTTGAAACTTGACGGTAAACAGTGCTTTTACCTGCACCGTCTGCCAAAACTGCATCGGCAATTTCAGAAACAGTATAATGACGGTCACGGTTTTGATAGAAAAAGTCAATTACCATTTTCTTTTTCTCGGTATTATAATTTTTAGACACTGAAATCACCCCAAAATACACAATTTTTCTACTTTAGAAAGTATATCATTTAAAATTAAAAAGTCAATAGAAAATGAGAATAATTCTCAAATTAAAAAGTCAAAAAGAAAATCGCAGGAAGAACTTTCGTTCCTCCTGCGATTTCAGGGCATTGTTTGTGCTTACAGAGTTTTTTGCCAACGACTTTTGTCTTCAAAGTACCAACCGTCTGATTCAATATCAAACGCGTTGCACATCTCCAACATAGTGCATGTAGCAAGATAGGTGTCCCAACCCATAGGTGCTGAATATCTCTCAATATCCGAAATCTTCTGTCGGCTCTTTCCGACCATTGCACCCAACTCGTCCTGTGAAAGGCGAACCTTTTTGCGAATTACGGGCAGACGTTCTACGAGGTGACCTATCAACTGCTGTCTTTCAGCACTGATTACAAATTCGGGCATATCATCACCGCTCACTTTTTAATTTTACAAAATAATTATATAACGGTTTATCAATAAAATCAAATGTTTTTCACCGGTGAATACATTTTTTGTAGAAATGAACAATAGACTAACACCTTTTTTAACAATTAAGCACAATAAATTTGGCAACATTGTCACATAAGGATATACATAATTTTTCAACAATATTTACTCTGTAATTATAAAAGGTAAATTTTGCCGAAGAACCTAGTAAAAATGCGGTTTTTGGCTTGTCACGTCAAATATTGAAAGAGGTCGGTTTAAGTATAAATCACAACTTAAACCGACCTCATAATTTATTGCTTATTTAACTCAAAAAATTAAAAAAATCAGGCAACAGGAGCATCAGTTTTCAAACTCTTTTTACCGTCATCCAACCGATTGTTGTTCACCACTCGTGGACTATTTTTACCTTCGGCACATTCCTTGGTAATAATTATTTCCGAGATAGATTTATCAGAGGGCGACTCAAACATAATATCGCGAAGAATATTTTCAATAATCGAACGCAAACCTCTGGCTCCGGTTTTACGCTCAACAGTTGTCTTTGCAATATAACGCAAAGCATCCTCTTCAAACTCCAATTTAATATTATCCATTTTAAAGAGTTCAACATACTGCTTTATAATTGAGTTCTTAGGCTCAACCATAATACGGTATAAAGTTTCCTCATCCATAGCATCAAGAGATGCAATAACCGGCAAACGACCGACTAATTCAGGGATAAGACCGAATTTAACCAAATCATGATGGATAACCTTACGAGAAGTGATTTCTTCTTCCATTTGTTGCTTAGATTTCACTTCGGCACCGAATCCCAAACCACTCTCGCCCATTCTTTTAGCGACGATTTTCTCAATACCGTCAAAAGCACCGGCACAGATAAATAAAATATTAGTAGTGTTAATCTGTATAAATTCCTGTTGAGGATGCTTTCTGCCACCCTGCGGAGGAACATTGGAAACAGTGCCTTCCAAAATCTTCAAAAGTGCCTGCTGAACACCCTCACCGCTGACATCACGGGTGATTGAAGCGTTTTCAGACTTACGTGCAATCTTGTCAATTTCATCAACATAGATAATACCGCGTTCAGCCTTTTCAATGTCAAAATCGGCAGCCTGAATAAGACGGAGAAGTATATTTTCAACGTCTTCACCGACATAACCCGCTTCAGTTAAAGTGGTTGCATCGGCAATAGCAATCGGCACATCAAGACATTTAGCCAAAGTTTGTGCAAGTAAAGTTTTACCTACACCGGTGGGTCCAAGCATAAGCACATTACTTTTGGTCAACTCTACATCGCTTTTTTCTGAAAAGAAAATACGCTTATAGTGATTATAAACAGCAACGCTCAAAGTCTTCTTTGCGTCATCCTGACCGATAACATACTCATCTAAATGAGCTTTTAATTCGGCAGGAGTCGGCAATTTAAAATCTTTAGGCGGTTGAACTTTTTTATTGTTCTTTTTCTTTGCAGGCTCAAATGCATCATCTAAAATGAGAGAATGACAAACCTCAATACACTCATCACAAATAAACACACCGTTACCGGCAATTAGATGGTCAACATCCTGTTCTGTGCGTCCGCAAAAAGAACAAACAGGATAGTTTTTGTTATTATTAGGCATTATTTACTCCTAAAATCATCTTTTTTCAATAACCTTATCAATAAGGCCGTATTCCATAGCCTCATAAGCTGACATAAAGTTATCACGCTCGGTATCAATTTTAATTGTATCAAGCGGTTTTCCGGTATTCTCAGCAAGAATCTTATTAAGCTTCTCACGTGTCTGCTCAATATGTTTAGCGTGAATAATAATATCGGTTGCCTGGCCCTCTGCGGCACCTAACGGCTGATGAATCATAATCTCACTGTTAGGTAAAGCTAAACGCTTGCCCTTAGCACCTGCAGAAAGCAAGAATGCACCCATAGATGCACCCATACCCATACAAATGGTGCTGACATCACATTTAATGTAATTCATTGTGTCATAGATAGCAAGACCTGCCGAAACAGAACCACCGGGGCTGTTAATGTAAAAAGAAATATCTTTATCGGGGTCTTTACCCTCTAAATAAAGCATCTGAGCAATTACAAGACTTGCGGTTGTGTCGTTAACCTGGTCACAAAGCATAATGATACGGTCGTTAAGAAGTCTTGAATAAATGTCATAAGAACGTTCACCGGCACCGGTCTGCTCAACTACCATTGGTACTAAACTCATTAAAAATCTCTCCTTTTAGAACATTATAGTAAACACAAAGCGACAGAAACCTGTGATTTCTGCCGCTTTAGGGTCTTAAAACTTGCGGTCATACCACAAAAATAAGTATGCAACCGTTTTTTGAATTATAAACAAATGACTGGAAAATTATTCTTCAGTCTTCTTTGCAGTTGTCTTCTTGGTTGTGGTAGAAGTGGTTTTCTTTGCAGTAGAAGTGGTCTTTTTAGCAGGAGCCTTCTCACCGTCTACAGTTTTCTTAGCAGTTGTAGTAGTCTTCTTTGCGGTAGAAGTTGTCTTCTTAGCAGGAGCCTTTTCACCATCTGCGGTTTTCTTTGCAGTTGAAGTAGACTTTTTAGCGGTAGAAGTAGTCTTCTTTGCAGCAGGCTTCTTCTCTGCTTTTTCGGTCTTCTTATCAACTTCAGCAACAACTGAAGATGTCTTAACAACATCCATAGCCTTCTGAACAGCTAAATCCTTCTTTAAATCATCTGCAGGAACGGAAGCCTTAATCTTGTCAACTTCCATACCGTAGTCCTTAGCCATTTTTTCAAACTCTGCGTTAAGCTCGTCATCACTGATTTCAATTTTCTCAAGCTCGGCAATTTTCTCTAAAGCAAGGCGAATCTTAACCTGCATCTCAGCCTGAGGCTTAAAGGTATCCTTGAAGTTATCAATGGTGCCACCCATATACTTAAGATAGGTATTGAGGTCCATACCCTGAGCCTGAAGTCTGTAAGCAAACTCTTCAACACTCTGCTTTGCACGATTTTCAATCAAAGCCTCGGGAATGTCAGCCTTAACCAATTCAACGAGTTGCTCAACAAGCTGATTTTCAACGTCAGACTCGGACTGTGCGGTTTTTCTCTCGATTGCCTTAGCCTTTAAGTCAGCCTTGTACTCATCTAAAGTATCAAACTCACTTACGTCTTTAGCAAACTCGTCGTCAATAACGGGCAACTCTTTAACCTTGAGTTCGTGCAATTTGCACTTGAATGTTGCAGCCTTGCCTTTAAGTTCCTCTGCCTGATAATCTTCAGGGAAAGTAACATTTACATCAAACTTGTCACCGGCAGTGTGACCAACAATCTGGTCTTCGAATCCGGGGATGAATGAACCCGAACCGAGTTCTAATGAGTAAGACTCACCCTTGCCACCGTCGAAAGCAACGCCATCAACAAATCCTTCAAAGTCAATAACAGCGGTATCGTGG
>JAZOQN010000068.1:0-4490 GCA_045656125.1 Acutalibacteraceae bacterium | reverse complement strand
AGAGTTACAGCCGTGAGCAATGTTAGCAAATGGGCCGCCGTGAACCAAAGCGGGAGTTCCCTCAAGAGTCTGAACAAGGTTAGGCTTGATAGCATCCTTAAGAAGTGCTGTCATAGCGCCTGCTGCATTTAACTGCCCTGCAGTTACAGGCTCGTCATTGAAATTGTAGCCTACGATTATATTAGAAAGTCGGTTTTTAAGGTCGGTTATGTCTGATGCCAAACAAAGAACAGCCATAATCTCGCTTGCAACCGTAATGTCGAAACCGTCTTCACGGGGAACGCCGTTAACCTTGCCACCCAAACCGTTTGTTACAAATCGGAGTTGACGGTCATTCATATCAACACAGCGTTTCCAGGTAATGCGTCTGACATCAATACCTAAAGCGTTGCCTTGATGAATGTGGTTATCAAGCATTGCGGCTAGTAAATTGTTTGCCGCACCGATAGCGTGGAAGTCACCTGTGAAATGAAGATTAATGTCTTCCATAGGAACAACCTGAGCATATCCGCCGCCTGCGGCACCGCCCTTAATTCCGAAAACAGGACCTAAAGACGGCTCGCGGAGTGCTACGCAAACATTCTTGCCTATTTTAGTCATACCGTCAGCCAAACCAATGGTAGTTGTGGTCTTACCCTCACCCGCAGGGGTGGGGGTAATAGCAGTAACTAAAATAAGTTTTCCGTTTTCTTTTTTACTTTCATTCATTAAAGAAAGGTCAATTTTTGCTTTGTATTTACCGTATTGCTCAAGATATTTTTCGTCAATACCCGCTTTCTTAGCAATTTCGGTTATAGGACGCATTTCGCATTGTTGTGCGATTTCAATATCAGTAAGAAATGCCATTTAAAACACCCTCTTATTTAAAATATTCAACAGCAGATTTAAACATCTTAATGTCATAGTCGCCATAAACGTTTTTATAGAGTCCGTCGCCCCAACGTTCGCTGTGACCCATTTTACCGAATACTCTGCCGTCGGGGGAAGTAATACCCTCAATAGCGTACATAGAGTCATTGGGATTAAAGTGAACATCGCTTGTAGCGTTGCCGTTTAAATCTACATACTGTGTAGCAATTTGTCCGTTTTTAGCTAATTCGCGATTTAGCTCTTCACTTGCCAAGAAACGACCCTCACCGTGTGAAATCGGCACATTGTAAACATCACCGACATTTGTATTCTTAAGCCAAGGAGATTTGTTAGAGGCAATACGTGTTCTAACAATTCTTGACTGGTGTCTGCCGATTGTGTTAAAGGTGAGTGTTGGACAAGTTTCATCGGTATCAATAATCTTGCCGTAGGGAACAAGACCGAGCTTAATAAGTGCTTGGAAACCGTTACAAATACCGCACATTAAACCGTCTCTGTTATCGAGCAGGTCGGTAACTGCAGTTTTAATTGCGCCGTTACGGAAGAATGCGGTTATAAACTTACCGCTACCGTCAGGCTCGTCACCGCCTGAGAATCCGCCGGGGATAAATATCATCTGTGCATTGTTTACCTTGTTTGCAAACTCCTCAACTGAACGTGCGATGCCGTCAGAGGAGAGATTGTTAATAACAAAGATTTCGGGGTCTGCACCTGCGTCACGCATAGCCTTTGCAGAGTCGAATTCGCAGTTAGTTCCGGGGAAGACAGGAATAAGAACTTTAGGAGTTGCAACCTTAATTGCGGGGGCTACTCTCTCAGTAGCCGAGAAAGAGAAGTTCTCCATAGGAGTCTTTCTGTCTTCAATATTGCACTTGAATACGCTTTCGAGTTTGTTTTCATAAGTATCGAGCAACTCGCTGAGAACTACTTCTTCGTCACCTAACTTAATTTTACCGCAGTCGCAAACAGTACCGAGTAAAATTCCGTCTTCAACATCTTCGGTAACCTCTAAAATGAAGCTACCGTAGTTGTAACCGAATATAGCTTTATTGGACATATTATTGTCGAACTTAAATCCAAGACCGTTACCGAAGCACATTTTCATAACTGCCTCACCGATACCGCCATAGGTAGGAGTATAGGCAGAAGCAACCTTGCCCTCACGCATAAGCTTAGTAACTGTATTGAATACTCTTATTTGAGATTCGGTGTTGGGTAGGTTAGTGTCAGCATCGTAGATAGGACTTAAAACAATAACCTTATTTCCAGCCTTTTTGAATTCAGGAGAAATAATGTTTTGTACCTTATCGGTAGTAACAGCAAAGGAAACGAGGGTAGGGGGAACGTGTAAATCCTCAAAACTACCGCTCATAGAGTCCTTACCTCCGATAGAGCCGATACCGAACTCTTTCTGAGCCTTGAATGCACCAAGCAGTGCTGCTAGAGGCTTGCCCCAACGTTTACCGTCTTTGCCTGGGCGTTCAAAATATTCTTGGAATGTGAGATATACATCTTCGAAGCTAGCACCTGTGGCAATTAGCTTTGAAACCGATTCAACAACTGCTAAGTATGCACTGTGGAAAGGACTTCTCTCCGCAATGAATGGGTTGTAACCCCAAGCCATAAGAGAACAGTCATCGGTGTGCTTTTTCTCAACAGAAATCTTTTGCACCATTGCTTGAATAGGAGTTAACTGATGTTTACCGCCAAACGGCATAAGAACAGTACCGGCACCAATAGTAGAGTCAAACTGCTCAGAAAGACCACGCTTAGAACAAGCATTGAGGTCATCAGCCAAATGCTCCATATTCTCTTTGAAGCCACCCTCGATTATTCTTTCATAATCCTTTGGAGCTTCGGGGGTAATATCAATGTGCTTTTCTGCACCGTTAGAATTTAAGAATTCACGGCTGATATCAACGATGGTGTTGCCGTTCCAAACCATTCTAAGACGAGGCTCGGCAGTGATATCTGCAACCTTAACAGCTTGCAGGTTTTCGGTTTTTGCAAGCTCAAGGAAACGGTCAACATTTTCTTTTTCAACAACAACAGCCATTCTTTCCTGTGATTCACTGATTGCAAGCTCTGTGCCGTCAAGACCATCGTATTTCTTAGGAACGGCGTTAAGGTCGATAAGCAGACCGTCCGCCAATTCACCGATAGCAACCGAAACACCACCTGCGCCAAAGTCGTTACAGCGTTTGATTAAAAGGCTGGCTTCCTTGTTTCTGAAAAGTCTTTGAAGCTTTCTTTCTTCGGGAGCATTACCTTTTTGAACTTCGGCTCCGCAGCTTTCAAGTGACTCTAAGGTGTGTGATTTAGATGAGCCTGTAGCACCGCCGCAACCGTCACGTCCGGTAGAGCCGCCAAGAAGAATTACAACATCACCGTCAGCGGGTACCTCACGGCGAACATTCTCAGCAGGAGCGGCAGCAATAACAGCACCGATTTCCATACGCTTTGCAGCATATCCGTCATGATAAAGCTCGTCAACAATACCGGTAGCAAGGCCGATTTGGTTACCGTATGAGGAATAACCGTCAGCCGCTGTGGTAACAATTTTTCTTTGTGGGAGCTTGCCCTTTAGGGTTTCGCTTACACTCTTTAATGGGTTAGCCGCACCTGTCACACGCATAGCGCCGTAAACATAGCTTCTGCCTGACAACGGGTCGCGGATAGCACCGCCTATACAAGTAGCTGCGCCACCAAACGGCTCGATTTCGGTAGGATGGTTATGGGTCTCGTTTTTAAAGAGAAGTAACCAATCTTCAGAAACGCCGTCAACATCGACCTTGATTTTAACTGTACAAGCATTGATTTCCTCAGATTCGTCAAGCTTAGGAAGCTTGCCCTCTTTCTTAAGATAGCGTACAGCCAAGGTAGCAATATCCATAAGACAAATAGGCTTAGTTCTGCCTAATTCCTTACGGGTAGCGATATAATCGTCATAGGTCTCTTGAAGGAGTGCATCCTCAAAGGTGCAGTTGTCGATATTTGTAAGGAATGTGGTATGACGGCAATGGTCAGACCAGTATGTATCTATCATACGGATTTCTGTAATGGTAGGATTACGGTTTTCACCCTTGAAATAATCCTGACAGAACTTAATATCGTCATTATCCATTGCAAGACCGTAATTCTTAACGAAATCTGCAAGGCCTTTTTCGTCCAAATCAATAAATCCGTCAAGTGTCTCAACTGTAGTTGGAATATCGTATTTGGTCTCTAAGGTGTCGGGTTTCTCAAGTGTTGTAATTTTAGCTTCCACGGGGTTTACAACATACTTTTTAATCTCAGCAAGCTCAGCATCACTGATGTTACCGTAAAGCATATAAACCTTTGCGGTGCGAACACGGGGACGCTCGCCCTGAGAAATGATCTGTATACACTGAGCGGCAGAATCTGCTCTCTGGTCGAACTGACCAGGGAGATATGTTACTGCGAACATAATTGCGCCGTCATTTTCTAAATCTGTGTAGGTGATATCAAGCTGTGGCTCTGAAAAAACAGTGCCAACTGCGTAATCAAAAAGCTCTTTCTCGATATTATCAACATCGTAGCGGTTTATCACTCTGACATCCTTAACAGAACTGATTTGCAAAATGTCGTTAATATCTTTT
>JAZOQN010000067.1:0-2580 GCA_045656125.1 Acutalibacteraceae bacterium | reverse complement strand
AAAACGGTAGCGCCTGTATCCTTTGCCTTGTCGATTACACGGTTAAGGTTGGGGATAAATTCTTCAGGTATAACGGTTTCGTTAAAACGGAAGGTACCGTTAAGACCTGTAACAAAGTCGGGGGAGTTCATTTTATCGGTTAAGGATGCATTGTCGCCCAAGGTGTCAAGACGGGGACTGTGGTCATACCAAGAAAGCTCAGCCATTCTAATTGATTGGTCGCAGTATTCACCAATAGCTGTGAAAATGTTGGTGTAGTTAGCAACGTTAATGTTTTCAAAAAGGTTGTAGCAGGTGGAGGTACCCTGAATGGTAGCGCTTGGCATTTCGGGGTTGCCGTTTACGTGGTAGGCTTGGTCGCCGTATTGCTCGGGGGTAAAGATAACGGTATCGTTTTCGGTAAGGTAGGGAGCAATAGCGTCAAGATAGTAGGCGGTGTTTTGGTTGCCGTTGGTACCAAAGTTTACAACGGTTATATCGTCTTCAAAAAGGCTTTCCATATATTTTGTGTCAACGCCGTATAATACGCTGGAACCCGCAATAAAGATAAGGCGTTTTTCACCGCGGGTATTAAGTAAGCGTTCATATTTAATACCAAAGGTTACAAAGCTGTTGGTATAACGGGGTGTTTTGCCTGCGCATAAACGAACAGTTTCAACCGGGGTGCCGCCAATAAAAGCAGCATCGGTTATTGAATGTAAGCTGTCGTACAAGGTAACGGTTTTAAGGTTTTCGCAAGCTGCAAATGCCTTGGGCGCTACCTCTACAATAGAGGAAGTGATATGCACCTCTTCTATTTTGCTATTGTTTGCAAAGGCGTTGTCGGCAATAGCGGTAATGGTTTTGCCATCGATTGAACGGGGGATATAAACCACTTTGTCACTGCCTTTATAGGTTGTAATTTTTAAAGAACTGCCGTTTGGTGCTGTTTCAAAATCCGAAGCGGCGGTTTCCTTTGCCCAAACACAGTATAAATGCTGTTCGGTGTTTTCGTCGGGCAATTCGAATCTATAACCCGGGCGGATAAGCTCGCCTGAGCCATCTTCGTTGAATGAATAACCCAAAAGCACGTGACCCTCTTTTGTGAAGGTGCCGTCGTCTTCGCGTGCAACAGGCATACTCCAATATTCGTCAGAAAATTCAACTTCGTGTGTTTCTAATTCGTCCGGATGATAGAAAATAGTGTGGGTGCCATTGATATCGATGACGGTGTTTTCTTCGCCGCCTCTGCCAAGGCAGCCTGTAAGGCTTAAGAGCATTGCTAAAACAGTTAAAATGGCTAATAGTTTACGCATAAATTTTCCTCCGTAAGTTTATATTGGATTTTTTTAATAGTATCATAATTTCTAGCAAAACACAATAAAAAATTATTTTTATGAATTCATAGGCAAATTGCACGAATGTTTATGCTCAAATTTTATGCATTGTAGGTTGACTTGCACAATAAAAGGTGCTATAATTAAATAGTGATATAACACATAAAACTTTCACTAGAGGAGAAAAACTATGAAAAACTGTCCCAACTGCAATTTAAAATTTGACGATTCTGTAAATTTCTGTAACGCTTGCGGTACTGCACTCGTTGCTGAAGAAGTTACCGTTGCTGCACCTGCTACTGCTCCTGCAGAAAAGAAAAACGTGTTGTTTGATTTTCTTTTTAAAGCATTAGCTGTTCTTTCGGCAATGTTCGGCGCTTGCGGTATTGCATCTGCATATATCGACGTTAGCGTATATTACAGCACCTACACCAGCAAATTTAACGGTTACGGTTATTTTGAAATTGACCCAACATGTGCAGTGTTCGCTTTGCTGTTAGCTCTCGGCACTATCGCTTTTGCTGTTCTTTCATTCATTCAAGGCTTAATTAAAAAGGCTGGTAAAGAAACTTTATTTGAAAACATTTTCAAGCTTGTTTTATCTAGCGCGCTTTTAATTTTCAGCATCGTTCTTTTGGCTAACATCTAATTAAAGTACATATTAAAATGCACCTTCCTTTTGGGAAGGTGCATTTTTTATATAAATATTAATTAAACGAAGTGCAGCAGGTGTCACAAATGTTATCTTTATTTTTGTCAACACAAGGGGTGTTAACGTTAAAATCTTCTTCACAAAGTGAACAGTGACCTGTGTGTGTATGTTTGTCCCCCTTGTTGTCAAAGGTGTATTTAATACTATGAGTGCACTTTAAGGGGTCAACCTTGCTCACGGTAGCAGACTCGTTCGATGTAGTTCCTTCATTTGAAGATACGGGCTTACTAGAAGATTCAACCTTGCTTGAAGACGAAGGTTTGCTTGAAACGGTCTGATTTTTAGAGCTTTCGCCTGTTTCGGAAGTTTTAGAACTTTCGTCGGCAGTGCTTTCGGTTTTATTTGAACTACTTGTGGTGTTGTTTTCGCTTTGGTTTTCGGTGGTGGTGCCGGTTGAAGTTAGGGTAGAAGCGGTATCTCCACCTGTGCTAGCGTTAGTACTTGTGAAGTTACCTTCTTTACAAGCCGCAAAACAAAGCAAAAGTGCAAACGCAAGTAGTAATGCAAATATTTTTTCATAACTGTTCGCCGTTTAGTCTAAAGGCTTCATGG
>JAZOQN010000066.1:0-2408 GCA_045656125.1 Acutalibacteraceae bacterium | reverse complement strand
GGAATATAACCGATGAAATAAAACAGGAATTAGGAATAGATTATGATATTGCTGTGGTAAACGGTTGTCACGATCAAGTAGCAGGAATGATTGGATCAGGTGTGTTTGAAACCTATCAGGCAATGGATGGAACAGGAACGGTTGAGTGTATACCTGTTATACTTAAGGAAAAACCTTCCGATATAAAATTTTACGAGGGCGGATATTCGGTTGTTCCGTATCTTAACGGCTTGTATGCGTGTTACGCGTTTTCATTTACAGGTGGCGCTACCCTTAAATGGTTCAGGGATAATTTTGCGGAACTTGAGTTTAAACGCGCTGATAGTGAAAACAAAAATGTTTATGCCGAACTTGATAAAATGGCACCCAATAAACCCACAGGTATATTGATTCTTCCCCATTTTGCAGGTGCGGCAACCCCCTATATGGATAATGATTCAAAGGCGGCATTTATTGGTGTTACCCTTGAAACTACCAAATACGACCTGTACAAAGCCTTAATGGAAGGCACTTCTTACGAAATGCTCCTTAATTTCAATACAATGAAATCCTTAACGGGCGACATTCAAGAAATCAGAGCTACGGGTGGAGGTGCCACATCCGATGTATGGCTGCAAATAAAAGCGGATATCCTTGATACCGAAATAACGGCTCTTTCCTGCAAAGAAGTAGGAGCGGCAGGCACAGTGGCTTTAGCCGGTATAGCAGTTGGCGGTTTTGATGAACTCGGCAAAGCGGTTTCAAAAATGGTTACTATCCGTAATGTATTTAAGCCTAATAAGGAAAATAGCATAATCTATTCAGAACTTTATAAAAAATATGCCAATTTATACAGTGCAGTAAAGGGGTTGTGATTATGAAAAATTATACCGGTAATCCACTGCAGATAAGAGGTGCCGAGCAGTACGTGCTGCAAAACGGCAAGGGCCAGGGTATGCATTTCCTCTACGTCCGTAATGGTTTGGGATTAGAGGCTTGGATTTCGCTCGACCGTGCAGGAGATGTTTCGCGTGTTAGCTTCAAGGGCGATAATATGGGTTATTTTGCACCCTGTGGATATGTAGCTCCTCAGTATTATGATAATGTAGGTGCAGGATTTTTAAAGTCCTTTACAGCAGGATTTTTCACCACTTGCGGTTTAACAGCGGTAGGTTCCCCCTGTGTTGACGACGGTGAAGAGTTGCCGCTTCATGGTACGGTTTCGCACATTCCCGCTGTTTTAAACGGAATTGAAGAAACAGATGACTCTCTTTTAGTAACACTTACCGTTACCGATGCGGCAATTTTCGGCAGAAAGCTCGTTATGAAAAGAGTATATAAGTTTTCTTATACCGAAAATCAATTTACTGTATGTGATACTGTAGAAAACTGCGGAGATGATGAATCGCCTTATATGATAATGTATCACTGTAATATGGGTTATCCATTACTTAGCGAAAATGCAGTTTTGAAAATTCCCAACAGTAGCATTACCGCGCGCGACAGTCATGCAGATAAGTATCTTGATACTGCCTGTGTAATGGAAAAACCGCAGGCTAATTATCAGGAGCGGTGTTATTATTACGATGTTTTGGAACAAAACGGTTTGGCAAAGGTTGGTATTTACAACAAAGACATAAAAAAAGGGCTTGTAATGGCATATAACAAAACGACATTACCTTGCTTTGTTGAATGGAAAATGATGGGTAAAACCGATTACGTTTTGGGTTTAGAACCCGCCAACTGTACGCCTGACGGCCGCGATGTTATGAGAAAAAATAATACCCTTAAATTCTTAAAACCAAATGAAAAACAAACCACCACAGTAACATTCACTTTTGTAGAAAAAGACCTTGAGGAGTGTTTTTAAATGTTAGTTAACTTAAAAGAAATTTTGAAAATCGCAGAAGAAAAGTCAATGGCGATTGGTTGCTTTAACGGCCCTGATTTAACAAGTATAAAAGCTGTTATAAAGGCGGCCGAGGAGTTAGGCCAACCGGTTTCCTTGACCCATGCTCAATTACACGAGGAAAAGGGTCTTTGCACTATGGAGGAAATTGTTCCCATAATGCTCATGTATGCTGAAAAAGCAAGCGTTCCCGTATGTGTACATCTGGACCACGGAACGGATTTGGATTATATCAAGCGAGGATTAGAACTTGGCTTTACCTCTGTTATGTATGATGGCTCAGAACTTCCTTTAGAGGAAAATATTGCCAACACAAAAAAGGTTGTTGAAATGGCTAAGGCTTACGGCGCTTCTGTAGAGGCAGAGCTTGGCTCTATGGGTGCACGTGGCGGCGGCTTCGGCGGTGCTACTACCGCAAGCGAAGATGATAAGCGCGTTTCAATTTATACCGAGCCCGATACTGCGGCAGATTTTGTTAAGCAAACAGGTGTAGATGCTTTGGCTTGTGCTTTTGGTACTG
>JAZOQN010000065.1:0-19666 GCA_045656125.1 Acutalibacteraceae bacterium | reverse complement strand
AAATTCCATATCCTGCATATCACGATAGTGATCTTCCAGAATGGCGCAAACTTTATTGAATTCATCGAAAGCTTCGGGGAATTTTTCAGCCATTTGAGCGATGGGCATGGGAGTACGAACACCGGCAACAACGTCTTCACCTTGAGCGTTTACCAGGAATTCACCCATCAGACCTTTTTCACCGGTAGCAGGGTCACGGGTAAAGGCAACACCGGTACCGCAATCGTCACCCATGTTACCGAATGCCATCATCTGTACGTTAACAGCGGTACCCCAGGAGTAAGGAATATCGTTGTCGCGGCGGTAAACGTTTGCACGGGGGTTGTCCCAGGAACGGAATACAGCTTCAACTGCACCCATGAGCTGCTCCTTGGGATCGGAGGGGAAGTCCTTACCGATCTTAGCCTTGTACTCAGCCTTGAACTGAGAAGCGAGTTCCTTCAGATCGTCAGCGGTAAGCTCAACGTCCTGAGTTACGCCTTTTTCTTCTTTCATCTTGTCGATGAGTTCTTCGAAGTACTTCTTACCGACTTCCATAACAACGTCGGAATACATCTGGATAAATCTTCTGTAGCAGTCATAAGCCCAACGGGGGTTGCCCGACTTTTTAGCCATAACTTCTACAACTTCTTCGTTAAGACCGAGGTTCAAGATGGTGTCCATCATACCGGGCATAGAAGCACGTGCACCGGAACGAACAGAAACGAGAAGCGGGTTCTCAAGGTCACCGAACTTTTTGCCGGTAACACCTTCCATTTTAACGATATACTCCATAATTTCAGCCATGATAGAGTCGTTAATCTGACGACCGTCCTCATAGTACTGAGTGCAGGCTTCGGTAGAAATGGTGAAGCCCTGAGGTACAGGAAGACCGATGTTGGTCATCTCTGCGAGGTTGGCTCCCTTACCGCCAAGGATTTCACGCATATTAGCGTTACCCTCAGAGAAGAGATAGCAATACTTTTTTGCCATGTTTATTCCTCCTAAAAAATATTAAACATCTTTAATCGGCACTTAAACTCATGCCTGCCGCCCAATAAAAATGGGCAGACTACTCCAACATTTTGAAGTATCCGTCCTATTATAACAGTTATTGACACAAAATAAAAGAGGAAATTTCAATTTTTCAAAAATTTTTCCATTTTTACAATAAAATATGTTAAATGTACTATCTTTTTGGGAATATATAATAACTCAAAGCACAAAAAATGCCCAAAACGGTTTAAATCGCCTTGGGCATCTTTTATTCAGTTTATATTAAAATGCGTTTGTTGAATAAAATTTTACATCAACATCGGTAACGAGTGCCGAGAGCTTTGCACTGTAACGGGTGTAGTTTGCTTTAATAGTTAAAATTGTGTGAGTTTGTAACATTGAACGCAAAGAATTAATGATTGCATCCACAACTTGCATACATTTTTCACCCGTCATAAGCTTAGGCACGCAAACAGTCAGCCTTAAGGTCACAGTAGCAGGTGCAAAATCTTCTGTGAGTTTTGCACCCTCTATGCCCTCTGCATTTATTGATTTAATGCCAACAGAAACAAAAGGATTTCTTAACGGTAAATCCTGCAACCTGTCAGGGAACTCCGAAGTAACAGTCACCCCATTGATTTTTGACATAACATTGCAAACTTCTGTAACCAATGATTTAGAATTCATCGTATTCACCGTCCTTGAGTCTTAAGGTTAAAACAGCCCAGATATACTGCGTCTTGCCTCCGATAGCAATGCGGTCGGCGCGGGAAACGTTATAACTTCGGTCTTCTGTCTTTATCCAGGTATAACGTTCTACTCCGGCAAAATCGGCTTCCGCAGGACCGAGATATAAAAAACATTCACTGTCCTTAAAGCCCAATTCATTACGTTCTTGCTCTAAATAGAGTTTGTTTTTATACCGCATAGGCTGGATAATAGCATACACCTGATGACTGACTCCTTCAATCGACACCGTTATTGGCTCACCGATTGACTGAAACATTACCGCAATCTTTTCAGAAAGATTCATTCGCTACACCTCGGTTCCGATAAACGCGAAACGCTTTGACTGTAAATAAGGCTCGATTGATTTTATTGCATCATTCATCAATTTTTCAGCAAATGCCACCGACTTTTCGGAATTATCGGTCACGGTAATGTCACCCGCCTTAATTGTGTCATTATCACCCGAATTTTTGAGTATAAAGCGATAATATGCGATGGTTGCCGCAGCATACGATATTTCTTCATCGTATTTAGACAACTCTTTTCGTGAGTCAAGCCAACTGTTAACCGTACCGGCGGCAGTGCGACAGAAAATATATCCGTCCGTAGCATTGTCCTCTCCTGCTAAGACCTTAAATCCTTCAACAACCTTATCAATACTTATTTCGTATCCCATAAGCTTTAATTTTAAGCACCGATATTAAGCACAGCCGAAGCGTCCTTGAAAATCTTTGCAAAGCCTGCGGTGGTGGTGATAACTGCACGCTCTAACTGACGGTCAATCAACTTGTCGTAATCAACGTTAACGTCAGATGCCACAACCATTTCAAGTGCACAGCCTGCATCAAGACCGATAATCTTACCGTCAGCAACAGAATTTGAACGCAAAAGTTTTGCACCCAACGGGTTGCCGGGGTTGCCTGTACCTTGGAAGTTGATACCGGTAAGAGGATTTTTGAACTCATCAAGGCTCATAACCTTAAGCATGGTAGCCGGTGACATAACGAGTCGGTTTAAAGAATACGGGTCGAGCTTGTTATAAAGGCTCAAAAGGTCGGCATAGCTAAGAGTTTTGGCAGTTGCACAGTTAATAACCTCAGCAGCATTATCGTTGCCGTCACCCGAAATCAAAACATTAACTGCATCGGCAAACTGACTGCGGGCAATATGAGCGCCAATCTGACGGAGAGTCACAGAGAAAAGGTCAATTTTCTGGAACTTCAAAGCCTCATAAGAAGCAACCAACATTCTGCCTCGCTTGTGCAAAGTTACAAGGTTTTCCTGAGTACGAACAGTGGTTTCAGGAATTTCTTCACCCTCGTTGACATTTACCAAGGATTTTTCTTCATCGGTGGGAACGGATGCGATTGTACGATAATCAAGGCTATTGATATGGGTAGTAGTTGCTACGATAGAGGGCAACATATCTGCCTCTTCAATACCCTGCTTAACTGCACGAGAAACGTATTCAGGAAAAAGTGCTGCAGACTGTGTAGTTGCGAAGAATTTGCGAACACTGTCACTGCCTGCGCCGGAAACCTTAATATCAAAACGCTTTAACTGTCTGCCGAAAGCGTCAAGACCTTCATATTCAGTACCCTGATAGTTGGCACTGGGGTCAAGCTCCTCCAAAATATCGGAAAAGCTTTTTTCGGGGTGGGTATACATACCCTTTTCAAGTGTAATATTATCAAAACTCATAATTAAATCTCCTTTAAATTAAACTATAAAATAACTGTTTTTCTTGGATTCCTTATTTACTGTACCGTTAAGCTGAACTTCGGCTTTTTCGGTAAGGTTTTTACCCTCACTGTAAAGTTTGAATAACTCGTCGGGTTCAAGATTAGACAACGCTTTTAAAAATACGTCTGCCGCTTTTTCTGAAGCGTCGGTTACGAACATTTTAACAATGTCCGCCTTTTTGCGCTGTAAAAATTCACCCGCCGCCAAGGCAACTGATTGCAACTCGGCAAACTGTTTAGAGATGTGTTCCGCCTCTTCGACAGTAACGGTGATTTCACCGTCCAAAACCGACTTTTGCAAATCAAAAAACTCAATTTGCTTTCCGTCAAAAGCCTTAACGACGCCTGCCGCAGGCTGTGCGGGAACTGCTACGAATGACCATTCGTAAGCATCAGTTGGGTCAGATAAATCAAAATAGCAAAGAGTTTTAGCACCGTTTTTACGATAGGTTTTACCTTTTTTATGCTGACAAACCCCTGCCGGCTGACCGCAAACCGAACAAACCGACGATTTCATTGAGCAACCAACACTGACTTCCTTTTTTATACCCGACTCGATAGCCAAAATAAGCTCGTCAGATGCGGCGGATTTCGGCATATAGGCACGGGCAAAAAGTTGTTTATACTGCTCACCCAATCGGTTTTTCTCACCCTCAACCGCTTTAACCTCGGTGTAAAACACTCTTGCACACTGATTTCCTGCTTTATGAGAATGGTCAAATATACCGGTTTTACCTAAAAACAGTTTACATAATCCCTCTAACGCCTCGTCGGTAAAACGCTCAAAATCGCGGTCAACTTCATTATCGCAAAGGACTACCGAAAAAGCATACAACTCGTCAGCCTTAAAGTCGCGTCGGGTGTATTTGTTAATTTCTTTGATTTCAGCCTCATTAGGCACACCGAAATCACTCAAATTTCCGTTTTTCATTTTATTTCACCTCTTCCCTTTCTAAAGCGCTACTTTGTGCATTAAGCAATCTTGCTCTCGCTTGCTCAACCTCATCCTGCAGAGTTATTTCACTCCAATTGATTTTAAAGTCAGAAGTATAACCCTCCTGCCTTAAATAACTTCTGCAAATTTTTTCAATGATAGGTGTTAAAAGACCGCGGTAATACCACAGTTCACTTGTTAAAATGTCAGCCTGTTGAGTAGACATTCGCTCGGTAGTTGACCACGAAAGCCCCAACATAAACGGTGGAAGTCCGAGTTTTGCTACAATCTGCTCTAAAATCTGGCGTACGGGGATTTCACTGTCGATAATCTGGTTATCAGCACCGATAACTTTAATGTCAACATCACCCACCGCAACAAAGTCACGAACACCGTCTTTACTGCTCATAGCCGCCGACCATTCACGTGCAATTTCTGATGCTCTGTCAACACCGAACGCCGCATCACTTTCGTTTTGCGGACGGTAGGTTACGGCATAACGAAGGTTTCCAAGTCTTTCGAAATTCGTGCCTATACTATCAAAAATTTTCAGCAAAATTCCCGTTACAAACGGCAATCCGTCCAAAATCGAACGACCAAAAGGACTGTCGGTAGTAGGATTTGCCGCCGCCATAAACACTCTTTCGGGATGTTTTACAGGCACCGATTTTCCGCCAGCACCACGTACCGCAATCTGACACTCAAACGGGTTATCACCTTTTAATATTTCAATACCCTTTAACGGTGCATTATAAACCCCTGCAATATGCCCCGACTTTGTGCAGGCAATTTCACCCACGGCTGTACCGTACATCAAAAGACTGTCTAAAAAACTGCCCACAAAACTACCTATACCGCGGTTACAAGCACCGGTTGGAATGTTATTTAAAAACAATTCCAACTCCCTTTCGGCAGATGAACTGTCACACTCAACCGTAAAATTACCAACCAAACGGATAATTTTTTCAATTGCGGCACCAACTACCGGCACTGCCTCACGGATAGCATCAAACACCTCAAATTCAGGTCGCGACAGCACTGCTTTACGGTTCAAGACCGAAAATGGCTGACGTGATTCGCGGTCGGTCTCAACGACGGTTGCCGTTTTTTTATTCTCCGGTTTTAATTTTGTACCCATTGTTTTCCTTTCCGAAGTCTTACTGACTTCTTTTTGCAGCAACCGCAACGCTTATCGGTTGAACTTTATACATAACGGTTGAAACAAAATACCGTATATCGTCCATCGCGTGGTCATTTTCTTTAACGGGACAGTCACGCAAAGCACCCTCATCCCATCGGTAAAGCGAAAACTCACGCACCGTATCGTCACAGCCGTGGCAAATTTTGATTTTCCCCTCTCTTAAAACATCCGACACCCGACGGATTCCGTCAAGCACATCGTTTTTAGCGGGAATTACCTGAAATTCGCCCTTACGCCTTATCAGTGTGATAAAGGACGCTGCCGATGGGTCACAAATAACCGCTGTTACGGGAAGTCCTCCTGCTAACTTTTTGAGTTCACAGTAATACTCCTCATCGGTTTTCTGTATGCCCTCCCGACGTGATGCCCAGTAATACTCGCGAAGCCGATACCACACGCCGTCCCACAATCCCCAAAGTCCAAACGATGCCGGATTAACGGTGCCATAGTCACAAGAAATGTAGTATCTTGTACACTGCTCAGGACAGTCGGCCATACACCTGTTTCCAAACATCGGGTAAACTATACCGTCAGCCGCCACCCAACGCCCCTTTACGAATCGCTCGTAAAAAGCACCCGAGTACATATTTTCATACCGCTCGAGCATCTCACGGGAAAGTGACGGATTTTCGCTCATTGCAAAATGGAGATATAAAGCATTTTTACTGTCGGCCTTTTTTATCCATTCGTTATAGAACCAATGAGAAGGGTTTGACGGATTACAGTTAAACCAAAACTTTGAGCCTTCAACAGAACAGCGTGCCAGAGCCTGCTCGACAAATGAACGTGGCATTAAAGCCACCTCATCAAACATAACTCCTGCCAAAGTCATACCCTGAATAAGTGCAGCGGAAGCCTCATCCTTACCGCCGAATATCCAAAAGGTGTTTTCTCTGCCGTTCATTTCCACTGTTAATTTGTTTTGTGACATCTTGTATTGGCATTTAGCTCCTAACCCCTCTAAGATAGGGAGATACGGGGTTATAAGATTACGCCTGACAGATGACTGCGTGCGTCCGCAAATGGCGAATGACGCGTTTTGGAAGCTGCATCCCGCCCATGTTATAAAGGAAACGAACATACAAAGTGACTTTCCGCTTCTGACGGCTCCGTCGCATATTACGGCATCTTTTTGGCAGTAAGGACTGTTAGGTCCCCACCAACAAAGCGTTGCCAATTGCTTTTTTGAAAAGGGCTTAAACTTCATCACAGTCACTCCAACCACCGCTTATTGCCGATGCACCTTTAAAAATCGCATCAACAAAACCTGATGATTCACTTCCTTGCGAGTTTTCGCCTGCTGAAAGCAATGCCTCTAACGCTTTTATGCGGTCATAGAATTTAATTTCAGTACCCTTGTCGGTACGCTTGATTTCCGAAACCGAGTATAAATCGAGCGATTCAATATCTAAGGGTTCTTCGCTTAAAATAAGCCGTACTGCATCAGCAATAGAGCCAAAAGCCAACCGCTTTAAGCCGTCTACTGCGGCAACGTTACCTTTAGCCGATGCAGTCAGTCTTTCAATTTCCTCTTTTACGGAATCTTTATCAAGCAAGCGGAGGCCCGACCTTTCTGGGAAAGCAAACCCCGCCCTCGCCGCCGCTTCCCTACCGTTACGGCAGGAGGCATAGTACCTGCAAAATTCTTTCTCGCGTTTTGTAAGTGACATAAAATCTATCCCCTTTCACAATAAGGGCATAAAAACCATGGTTGTTGCCCTTTTTAAAGCAACAACGGTACAACTTTTTAAAAAATAATTTTTTTAGGTCAATTTAACGCCTTTCCTCTCATATAAATTAATCAAGGAAAATAAAATCCGACCTAAAATTTCAGGTCGGGATTAAGAGAGGTAATATTAAAATGCAAAGATATTTTATGCCCGAAGGCCGTTTGTTTTCAACGCTTTCAAACCGACGCAACCTATCCTCTAAAAAAAGCCTTGAGGACGCCGCCGAAAGAGGTGAAATTTTAGAGGGGTTATCATTGAGTTGCGATGCCGCCCACAACCTTACGGTCGATTTGGGCTGTATGAAAGGTATTATCCCACGACTTGAAGGTGCTATCGGGATAAAGGAAGGGACAGTCAGGGATATTGCACTTATTTCACGAGTTGGCAAACCGATTTGCTTTGTAATTGACGGCTTCACGACTAATTCTCACGGTGAAGTAATTGCCCTTTTGTCACGCCGTAAAGCACAGGAAATGTGCCACAAAAATTACATAAACCAACTGTCAGCAGGCGATATTGTAGATGCCCGCGTAACCCATTTGGAAACCTTTGGTGCATTTTGCGACATTGGTTGCGGTTGTGTTTCACTTTTGCCGATTGATACAATTTCGGTTTCACGCATTTCCCACCCAAAAGACCGCTTTCATTGCGGTGACGACATAAAAGCAATAATAAAAAGTATTGAAAACGGCAAAATTACCTTAAGCCAAAAAGAACTGCTCGGCACTTGGGAGCAAAATGCCGAACTTTTTTCAACGGGTGAAACCGTTTCGGGTATAGTGCGTTCGGTTGAAAGTTACGGCATTTTCGTTGAATTAGCACCCAACCTCGCCGGACTTGCCGAACTGAAATCTGGTGTTGCCGTTGGTCAAAGCACAAGCGTTTATATTAAAAGTATTTTACCCGATAAAATGAAGGTGAAATTGATTATCATAGATTCGTTTTTCTCACCCAACACCCATCTGCCGATAAAATATTTCATCGACGAAGGACACATTGACTCTTGGCAATATTCCCCTGAAAGCTGTGGCAGATTAATCACAACAGAATTTTAACGTTATAAAATCTATTAAAAGCAAAAGCGGGAGGTCACCCTCCCGCTTTTTTATTATTTTTCGTCTTCCCTTGATTCTAAACTTTCATATAAACTCGGTTCATTAGACGGCTCAACATAGTACTTGTCAAACTTTTGTTCCTTTGACTTTACCTTTAATTTAGTTTTAGGTAAGCCAACATACAGTGAGGCACTGACTACCGCCGTCAATGGTATTGCAAGCAGTATACCGATACTGCCGACCAACGCCTGCAACACATCAACAACTATTTTTTCCAAACTAAACAAAGTTGAGAGCGAAGAACTGTAAACCACCTGCAACAGTGTTGTTGACAATTCACAACCAATGTATGCCAACACCAAAGTGTCTGCCATTGTACCCATAATATCTCTGCCAATGTTCATTCCGGATTTCACCAAACCGCCAAAGGTTGGGTTTTCAACCTGCTCGTGAAGTTCTTTTAAGGATGAAGAAATAGAAACCGCAACATCCTTTACCGCACCGACAGCACCTAAAATTATACCTGCGAAAATTACACCTTTTAGGTCTATACTTTCAAAATTCCATTTCAACTGTAACATATCCGAGCCGGTAATACCGTTTAAGTTGAGAAAATGTGACATTATAACCGACAAAACGCCGGCAACAACAACACCCGACGTGCAACCGATAACCGCAGCAAGCGTTTTCTTGCTGTATCCCTCATTGATTAAAAGACTCATAGCAATAATGTAAACGCAGGTCAAAATCGACCACAAATATATGTTCCCGCCCGACAAAACTGACGGTAAGAACACTAAAAACACAGCCGCAACAGTAAAACTTAAAGAAACAGCCGTGTTAATTCCTTTTTTGCGTCCAAAGATAAGTACAAGAGCCAAAAACAAGCTCAACAAAATCACCAACGGCAACGAACGGTCAAAGGCGTGCAAATGCCAGTCGTAACCAACATCGCTTTCGGCCTCCTCAGGCACCATGGTTAAAAGCACCTTATCGCCGATTGTCACCTCTTTTAAAGCATCGGCATCGGTTGCGGCAATGCTTTCATAAGCCGTAACGGTTTGTCCTTTATATTGTCCGCTTTTGATTAAAGCCTTAAAAACAACAGTGATGTCCTGACCGATATTTACTCCGTCAATGATATTGTCAACGCGGTCTAAACTGACAATTTCAGTAACAGTGGCACGAGAGGCACCGTCCTCGTACCCACCTTGAAACATTGAGGTTTTATCATAAGTAATTTTGTTGCCCGCAATAAGCAATCCAACAGACACCAAAATTGTCACACAATAAAGTATTATATTTTTCTTATTATTACTTAAAATTTTTAAAAATCGGTCGAACATACTATCACCTCTTAAAATTTATTTTATCACAAATCTCCTATCTTTTCAAGCAAAGGTGAGTTTTGTAAAAAACAATTTACATTTAGAGAATTTTGTGGTACAATACCACTGCGAGCGAGCCGGACGGCTGCGGGAGGAGATTTCTCCCCTGAGGAAAGTCCGGGCTTCACAGGGCAGGATAACGGCTAACGGCCGCCGAGGGTGACCTTAGGGAAAGTGCAACAGAGATATACCGCCGACGAAAGTCGGTAAGGGTGGAAAGGCGAGGTAAGAGCTCACCGGCTGACGCGAGAGCGTGCAGTCCTGTAAACACTATCCGAAGCAACATCAACTACGGCTACACATTTGCCCGATGTGCCGTGAAAGATGGCGTGAGCGGTACGGCAACGTACCGCCAAGAAAGATAGTCGTCCAAGACAGAACCCGGCTTACAGACTCGGTCGCGAAAGAAAAGGCAAAAACACCCGATAACGCTGACGCGTATCGGGTGTTTTTAACACATTATGTCGCAAAAATTTCACTTTTTAAGGAAATACTGCCCTGCGAGGTGTGGACGTCCAAGCACTTTTGTTTTTTTTATTTTTTTATTTTAACTTTTCTAATGTTTGTAAAATCAACTTTTTGTCTGCCAATCCCACGGAAAAAGCAGTAGCACTTCCCGTCGCAATGCCGAGCTTTAAAGCATAATCAAAGCCTTTTCTCTCAATATACCCGGCGACAAAGCCTGCAACCATTGAGTCCCCTGCACCAACTGTATTAACGGCTTTGCCGGACACCGCTTTAACACGGTGAACCTGACCAAAACTATCCAAAAGTAACGCGCCGTCAGGTCCTAAAGACACCAAAACATTCTCAGCACCCATTTTTTGAAGTTTGCCGGCACTGTCAACAATATCTTGTTCGCTTAAAACCTCACCAAACAGTCCGCAAAGTTCCTCAAAATTCGGTTTTATTAAAAACGGGTTATATTTTAAAGCATTAAGTAATTGTTCACCCTCAGCATCA
This sequence comes from Acutalibacteraceae bacterium, assembly GCA_045656125.1. Lineage (GTDB taxonomy): Bacteria > Bacillota > Clostridia > Oscillospirales > Acutalibacteraceae > UMGS172. Next base: position 8,949 of record JAZOQN010000065.1, on the reverse strand, counting down.
ACAATAAACATAATACCTTTCTGGGAAAGTCTTTCCATAATGCTGCCATAAATATCAGTCGGCACTCCTTTAGGAACACTTCCCGAAAGTATAAGTATATCCCCGCTTTGAAGTGTATCTAAAGACTTATATAAACGTTCAATGTCAGCCTCATTGACTTCAGGGCCTACACAGTTTATATCGGTTTCATTTCCTGACCGCAATTTTACATTTATGCGTGACATTCCGCTTGAAAGTTTTGTGAATTTAGGTGTCACCCACTCGGACTTCACACCGTTTTCAATTGCCTCACCGACAAAACCGGCAACAAAGCCTAATGCAACAGAAGGAATTTCTAATTCACCCAATATTTTTGATACATTAATACCTTTTCCGCCAAAACAAATTTCGGCAGCATCGGTTTTGTGTATTTTGCCGACAGTAAGATTTTCTACCTGCAACACGTAGTCAATTGCAGGATTTAACGTTAACGTATATATCATTTCCAAAAGTCCGTTTCATCAACTAAACCGATGTCCTCTGCCATAAAATGCGGGTCTTTGCCTTCCTTTTTCTGCTTGCAGTAATCATTAATACATTTTGCCGCAGGATTCATCAAAAGAAGAATAACCGGCATATTGACAAGCACCATCAAACCTTGAGTAAGGTCTGCCATATTCCAAACAAGATTTGCGGTGGCAACCGAGCCTAAGAAAACCAAAGCGGTTGCAACGGCTCGAAAAACGGTTATACCTGTTTTACCAATATCACGCTTGAAAATAAACTTCAAGCAACCCTCACAATACGCATAGTTACCAATAAGGGTTGTAAAGCCGAACAATGTCATTGCGACTGCAATAAATATCGGTCCAAAATCACCCAAAGTTGCTTTCAAAGCCGATTGCACGTATGTTGCACCCTCGGTCTCGGCATTAAAACCGATTCCCGAAGATAAAACCATAAATGCTGTGCAGGTGCAGATAAGCAAAGTGTCAAGAAATACCGAAAGCATCTGTACCAGGCCCTGCTTTGCAGGGTGTGAAACGTCGGCAGTAGCTGCGGCGTTAGGTGCCGAACCCATGCCGGCTTCGTTAGAGTAAAGACCTCTTTTAATTCCTTGCATCATACAAGAGCCGGTAAAACCACCTAAAATTGCTTTAAAGTCAAACGCATCGGTAAAAATCATTTTAAACATTGTAGGAATTTGTTTGAAATTAATGCCCAAAACAATAATAGCAACCGCAACATATAAAAATCCCATCAATGGCACTAAAACACCGGTGATTTTTGAAAGGCGTTTAGCACCGCCGATAATAATTACACCGAAAAGCACTGCCAAAACAGTACCGATTATAGCAGAAGTGTATTTCCCGTAAAACGAAAAAGCCCGGAATGTTGACTGCAGATTATAAGATGCCAACATATTGTAACCAACAGCGTATGTAACAATAATTAAAACCGAGAAAATAACACCCAACCAGCGTGCTTTTAGTCCGTCCTGCATATAAAAAGCCGGACCGCCGTAACTTGAACCGTCGGGGTTGCGTTTTTTATATATTTGAGCCAAAGTAGACTCACAAATTGCCGAAGCACCACCGATTATGGCTGTTACCCACATCCAGAAAACAGCACCTGCGCCGCCCATGCAAATAGCGGTTGCAACACCGATAATGTTACCCGTGCCAACGCGTGAGGCTGTTGAAATCATCAATGCACCAAAAGACGAAATGCCGTTTTCGTTCTTCGGCTTTTCGCCTACGATTGAAAACGAATCCTTAATAAGACGTACTTGCGGAAACTTAAACCGCACAGTTAAAATTATACCACCCAAAAGTAAAATTAACGGCACACACCACGGTTGGTACAACACGTTGGTCACCGTACCGATTACCTTGTTGATGATATCCAGCATACTCTAAACCCCTTAAAAAATACATTTTTAATATTATACACTATTTCTCGCTTTTGTTCAAGTAAAGAATGTATGCGAAATAAGAAACAGAAACATCACTCATAAAAATTATTGATTAAAACTAAAATAACACTTGATTTTTTCAAAGTTACCTATTATAATGTTTGGGTAACATATAAAGTATGGAGAAATCGCGTAGCTGGTCGAGCGCGCACGATTGGAAATCGTGTAACCATTAAAAGTGGTTCGAGGGTTCGAATCCCTCTTTCTCCGCCATTAAAAAGCACCTACCCAATCGGGTAGGTTCTTTTTAATCGTGAGTCACGAGGGTGAGAAGCCTCGGGTTCGTCGAAGCAGTCTTTAACCTTTACCTTTGCAACTATTTTGTCATATCCCGTAAAATTTAATCTTGTAATTTCTTTTCACTTATGTAATAATACATATATGTTAGTTTAAAGGGCTAAATTGTCCCTTGGTTTTGAGAGGTTTATTATGAGCAACAACACATTAACTGAAAAAAGAGGCAGTTTCACCGGCAAAATCGGTTTTGTATTGGCTGCCGCAGGCTCGGCTGTTGGCTTGGGCAACATCTGGCGTTTCCCTTACCTTGCCGCACAATACGGTGGCGGTATTTTCCTTTTGGTTTATATCGTTTTAGCACTTACTTTAGGATTTGCACTTATGGCGGCTGAGATTCTTATCGGTCGTAAAACCGGCTTAAGTGCAATCGGTGCATTCAAAAAATTAGATAAACGCTTTTCATTTATTGGAATTTTAGCCTCAGTTGTTCCGGCAATTATCTTGCCTTACTACTGTGTTATCGGAGGTTGGGTTGCAAAATACATCGCCGTATTTGCAACAGGTAAAAGCCATGCTGCTGCCGAAGGCTCATACTTCGGCAATTTCATCTCGGATACCTGGCAACCTATCGGTTGGTTTTTAATATTCTTAGGACTTACCGCAGTAATTGTTTTACTTGGCGTTGAAAAAGGCGTTGAGCGTGTCAGCAAAATTATGATGCCGTTACTCGTTGTAATGATTATCGGCGTAACCGCTTATATTCTTTGCCAACCCGGTGCTTTTGAAGGTGTAAAATATTACCTTATTCCTGATTTCTCTAAATTTAAAGCAACTACAATACTCGCCGCTATGGGTCAGCTTTTCTACTCTATGTCATTAGCTATGGGCATTATGATAACTTACGGCTCATATATGAAAAAGGACGTTAATGCCGAATCTGCAGTTCATAACATTGAAATTTTCGATACCGGCATTGCTTTCTTGGCAGGTCTTATGATTGTACCTGCAGTTACTGCTTCGGGTGAGGAAATGGGAAAAGGCCCCGGTCTTATGTTTGCCGTTTTACCAAAAGTTTTTGATGGTATGCCCGGCGGTACAATTATTGGTTTAATCTTCTTTGTTCTCGTTTTCTTTGCGGCTTTAACATCATCAATTTCTCTTATGGAAACAGTGGTTTCCATTGCAAAAGACAAATTCAAAATCAACCGCACTTTAAGTTGTGTGATTGTTTTAGTTCTTTGCCTCATATTAGGTATCCCATCAGCACTTTCTAACGGAGACGGCATTTTAGCCGGTATTAAAATAATCGGTCTTGGTTTCCTTGATTTCTTCGACTTTATCAGCAACAGCGTTTTGATGCCGATTACCGCACTTTTTACCTGTATTTTTATAGGTTATGTATTGAAACCCAGAACACTTATCCAAGAAGCTGAACTTGAAGGACAAAAGTTTAAATCTAAAACACTTTTTACCGTGGTAATAAAATACATTGCTCCTATCTGCATAGTATTGATTCTCGGCTTCTCGGTTTTAGAAGCTTTAGGAATTATCAAAGTTTAATTATGTTCTAAAAAACGCCGTACAGAAAATCTGTACGGCGTTTTTTTATTTTAAATGTTTAATAGAAAGGTATCAACCACTTCTCGCAATACCTTTAATTCCAACCTTTTGGAATTCATAGTATCAACCAAATTTTCAACTCTTTTACGGTCAACCGATAAAGCACGCAAAGATACAGATTCTCCGTTTGAGAAACCCTCAATACCGTACATCCAACAAAAATTCCCACCTATTGTTTCTCTGGTTTTAACAACTCGATAATAATTTGAGTTGTGATTATTATTTACATTTTGCATTATAACTCACCTTTTTGTGAATATTTTTCATATTTATTATAATGCAAATTACAGAATTGTCAATACTTTTGGTGAATTTTTTTCACATTTTTATAAGCTTCAATCAATTCATCCGGTTCTTCATAGGCATAACGATACACCTCAATTAAGCAAGCACCGTCATAACCGTCAGACTGAAGCTTTGAAAAAAGCCTTCCAAAATCAAAGCCACCCTTACCGGGCAACATACAGTCAGCCACTTTAGAATTATCACTGATGTGAACATTTATAATGTTCCCTTGCATTGCTTTATACATTGCCTCGACACCACAACCGTCACGTACCGCCTGCTTAACGTCAAATGTGAACTTTATTTTGTCATCCGTCAATTTTCTTAACTCACGAATGTTTTCGGGCGTTGCACCGCGATAGCGGTTAACATTTTCGTGGCAAATAGAAGCACCGTATTTTTGAGCCTCTAAATCCATTTCCATAAGACGCTCGGCGTATTCTTCCATTGTAATATGACCTTGTAAGCTATCCCCATGAATTACTACTGTTTTAGCACCCAATACCTCGCAAGCGTAATAATACTGCTTATAGTATTCAAACGAATCGCGGTATCTTCTCTCATATCCCGAAAACAGATAATACGGCTCACCTACCGAGCCGCAAGGGTGAATTGAATTAATTTCAATCCCGTAAAACTTGCGGATTTTGTCAAGTTCTTTAATAAACGACGGTTTTAATTCCGACGGGCTGTTGAAGAAAATCTCGGTAACAGGTATCTCGTTTTGACCTAAAAACTCCAACGATTTTTCAGTTTCCATCGGATAAAGGCAAGCATTGGATATACCTATTTTCAATTTTCTTCACTCCTATTCGGTGTTACGTACACCGTTTGATTGGTTTTATAAATAACCATACCGGGTTTTGCACCCGACGGTTTTTTAACGTGTTTTACCCTTGTATAATCCACCGGTACAGACGATGACTCTGCTGCTTTAGAATGTTTCGCGGCTAAGGTTGCGGCAAACAGTACAGTACTGTCAGGCAATTCATCACCATTTGTAACCACTATCACGTGCGAGCCGGGAATATTTTTAGTGTGAAACCACATATCGCGGTCATCGGCAATCTTCAAGGTTAACTCATCGTTTTGACGGTTGTTGCGTCCAACCAAAACGCGATAACCGTCAGGCGATGTGAACTCCAACGGTGCAGCAGATTTGGGTGGCTTTTTTCGGTCTTTCGAAGCACGTAAATAACCTGCCGACTGTAGTTCCAATTTTATTTCGTTAAGGTCGCTCACGGTAGTCGCACGGTTTAATTCATCGGCAACACTTTCCAAGTATTGCAGTTCAGATTTCGTGTCCTCAATCAACTGACCCAACATTGCAGCAGCGTTACAACACCGCTTATACTCTTTAAAATAACGTTGGGCGTTCTGTGCAGGTGACAATGCGACTTTCAAAGGAATTCTGACCGTTTTAAGTTCAGGGTCATAATAATTTTGAACATCAGCATAAGGCACACCACGTTCAACTGCGTAAAGGTTAGCCTTTAAAAGTTCGCCGTAAATACGCCACTTTTCGCCGTCTTGACACTTTTCCTGCTCTTTTTTGCGAACGAGCAACTTTTTAGCAGTTCTTGATAAAAGTGTATTAATAAGCTTAACCAAATCATTTGCAAAGATACGAATTCTTTCCCTTTTATCCCTTTCAGAATATACCGCTTCCAGAAGTTCAGAAAGACTGTTGAAAAACCTTTTTTTAGCCGATAACCCGTACTGTGTGATGTCACAATACGAAAACTCAAACGGCACTCCATTGTTATCAATTAAAGCCGTAGGCTTGACCTCATCAAAATCGTCACGAAACGCCTTTAAACACGACGTTAATCTACCCAACTCTAATAATGTTAACATATTAGCAGGTTTATCGGTATCAATGTTTGCTCTTACACAAATTTCCCTTGCAATTAATGGAGAAAAACCGTCAATAAAACCAACTAACGCCTTTGAAACCGCGTCAATAGAAACTTTAACATTTTCAACAATTTCTTCTGCGGGAATGGTTAAAATATTAAGTTTTTCCTGCTTTTCGGGTAACGTATAAACCGCACCCGGTTGAATAAGCCTTCCGCCTGCCTCAATATCCGAACGGCGAAGCGAATCTATAATCCTGCCGTCACTTCCAACCAAAATAACGTTGGTTTGTTTGCCGATAAGTTCAACAACAAGTTTTACTTCTATTCGGTCACCCATTTCATTGGTTGCCGAAAATTTAAAAGTGACAACACGCTCAAACCCGTTATCCTCAATCGAAACAAATCTTGCGCCCGACAAGTATTTACGCATCAGCATACAAAACATCGGTGGCTCAGCAGGGTTTTCGTAACTTGAATCAGTGAAATTGATTCTTGGTGCTGACGGCCTTATAGATATAAGCAACCTTTGTCCGCCAAATGTGGCAGAGCGCAACTGTAACACCAGCTCTTCTTTTGAGGGCTGGTGTATTTTGTCAACTCGGGCGTCTTTCAAACTAACCGCGAGTTCATTTTTCAGTTGGTATAAATATATTCCGTCAATACCCATACTATTTTCCTAACAAACTATCAATTCCGTCCAAAGCCTCAACTAAACGCTGATACTTTAAACTCTGTGACTCAATATTTTTTATCTCTTCAGCTAAATCGGAAATTATCCGCCTTTTGCGGTTTATGTAAACTAATTCGTCCTCACCGATATTGTCGATAAGTTTTCCAAAAAAGTAAAACAACGGACTGCAATCGGTGATTTTACCCGTAAATTTCACCTTCATCACAGTGTAAATTCTACCTTGCGACTTTACCGCCTGCTCTAACTTGATTTCAAATCCGTTTTTCAAAAGATACTCTCTTAAATCCTCAACAGCGGTCATAGGTTGCAAAATTAACTCATATTTTTCATCCTTAACCCACGGTGAATCACTTAAAATCCGGGCAATTAAATCTCCGCCCATTCCGGCAATTATAAACGTATCCGCTTCATTAGGGTTTACGGCATTAAGACCATCACCTTTTCGAACGGTGATACCCGAAACGCCTGATTTTTCAATATTGAGCCTGGCATTTTCCAAAGGCCCGTCCACAACATCGCAAGCAAATGCTGTGGAGATAATTCCCCGTTTCACAAGAAACACCGGAAGATACGCATGGTCGGTGCCGATATCGGCAACCGTTGCACCCTCCCGTACCATTCCGGCGATTTTCCTCAATCGGTTATCAACCGACATTATTTAGACTCCAAATAAGCATTGATTTTTGCCAACAATGCATCACAGTCAGTACCGTGTGCTCTGCAAGCAGCCTCAACCGACTCACCGCGGGAAGCGGGGCATCCTAAACAGTGCATACCGATTTCAAAAAAGAATTCGGCAGTACCGCGGTCATAATCCAAAATATCTCCGATAATCATATCTTTTGTAACTTTCATAATATATTCCTCCAAATTAATATAAAAATAAAATTAAATTTTAATCAAGTCCCGATTCTTTAAACTTTTTCTCGGCAAATGACTTAAACCAACAATAAATTGCCTCGCCCAACTCCTGATAAATTGGGTCACCGTCGTGTGAGCAAAGCATTGCAAATGTCTGCCCCATTCTTCTGACAACCTCAGTACCTCTGCGGTAAGCAAGGTAATAGAACGAAAACGCACCCGAATCACTAACGGCATTATAAATGTCAGGCGAAAGCTTTTCCAACTCTGCATTAAAGCTGTTTTCAGCCGCCTGCTGAACAACCGTGCTGAAAATATTTTCCTCCATGGAAACTACGGCGGCAAACGTCATCATAACGCCACGCTGAACAAACATAGCGGCATTACCGTTTTCCTTTTCGTCAACCGGAAAACTGTCAATGTGAGCAACAACCTCACGAGCTAACAGTTTACCAAGTTCTTTTGCTTTTTCGGTGTTACCTTTTGCGGTTTCACGGGTATATTCATCAAGCACCGAAGAATGCTCGTCCTTTTTAGGTTTGTTGTTACCCAATGACGCAATTTTAATATCCTCGTCAAACATTTTATCACCGACCTTTTAAATTAATTTTAAAGTGTCAAATATCTTTCAAAGCCTTTGCTAACTGGTCAGGACAGGATGTGGATTTAAATCCGCACTTAATACCGTCCAAACGTTCAATAACATCCTGCACCTTCATACCGATACAAAGTGAAGAAATGCCTTTGAGGTTGCCGTTACAACCGCCTATGAACTGTAACGAAGTAATCACATCATCCTCGACCTCAAAATTGATTGTGCTTGAGCAAACGCCTTTTGTTTTGTATGTGTATTTCACTTTTTATTACCTTATCTATCCTTAAACTTATTGCTTCTTACAGGGTGACGAAGCTTTCTTAAAGCTTTAGCCTCAATCTGTCTGATACGCTCACGCGTAACCTCAAACTCGGTACCAACCTCTTCAAGAGTATGGCAACGTCCGTCCTTAAGTCCAAAACGAAGTCTGATAACAGCCTCTTCACGCGGAGTAAGAGTTTTCAAAACAGCGTCAATATCCTCGTTTGTAATGGTCTTTAATGCGGCATCATCAGGTGCTAAAGCGTCCTCGTCACGAATAAAGTCCATCAAGCGACTGTCTTCCTCAGGACCAATTGGAGTTTCCATTGAAACCGGCTCTTGAGCGACACGCATAATCTCTCTTACTCTTTCAACCGACATCTCCATCTTTTCGGCAATCAATTCCTCACTCGGCTCGTGACCGTTTTCGTGAAGCAACTGACTCTGTACCTTTTTAAGACGGTTGATGGTTTCAACCATATGAACAGGAATACGAATAGTTCTTGGCTGGTCGGCAATTGCACGGGTAATAGCCTGACGAATCCACCAAGTAGCATAAGTTGAGAACTTGAAGCCTTTGGTATGG
>JAZOQN010000064.1:0-15059 GCA_045656125.1 Acutalibacteraceae bacterium | reverse complement strand
GCATCGGCAGAGGGCTTTGCAGGATACAGTTTGTTCCAAAACCTTATCGTCGGCGGTCAGGATTCTAACGGTCAGGACGCCACAAATGATATTTCTTATATGTGTATGAACGCCACTATGCACGTTCATTTGCCACAACCTTCGTTCTCAGTCCGCGTTTGGAACGGAACATCACACGAGTTTATGCTCCGTGCCGCTGAGGTCACAAGAACCGGCGTAGGCTTGCCGGCTTACTATAATGATGAGGTTATCATCCCCTCGCTTCAAAGCAGAGGTTTAACATTAGAAGACGCAAGAGATTACAACATTATCGGTTGTGTTGAACCGCAGAAGTCAGCTAAAACTGACGGTTGGCACGATGCCGCGTTCTTTAATATGTGCCGTCCGTTAGAATTGGTTTTCTCAAACGGTGTGGACAAGGGCGTTCAAGTTGGTCCTCAAACCGGCGACGTTACCAAAATGACTTCGTTTGACGAATTCTACGATGCTTACAAAAAGCAGATGATTTATTTTATCGAATTGCTTGTTAATGCCGACAACGCCATTGACCTGGCTCATGCAGAACGTTGCCCGTTGCCTTTCCAATCTTGTATGGTTGAGGATTGCATCGGCAGAGGTAAATCCTTGCAAGAAGGCGGTGCCATTTACAACTTCACAGGCCCGCAGGGATTTGGTATTGCCAATATGGCTGACGCTTTATATGCAATCAAGCGTTTGGTTTTTGAAGAGAAAAGCGTTACTATGGCAGACTTTAAAGACGCGCTTGAAAACAACTACGGCAAGGATATGGATTTAAAAATCGCCGAAGACGTTACCGCAAAGGTTGCAAAGAGCTTTGTAGAAAGCGGTAAAGTTCTCTCGCGCGAAGACGTTAAGACTATTTACGAAACAGTCGTTAAAAACAACTGCTCCGACGAGCAAAAGGCTAAATACGATGCATTGTTAAACCGAATCAACGATTTACCCAAATTCGGTAACGATATAAGCGAGGTCGACAGTTTTGCACGCGACGTTGCTTATACATACACAAAGCCGATGTTAAATTACAGAAACCCCAGAGGCGGACAGTATCAGGCAGGTCTTTATCCTGTTTCGGCAAACGTACCTTTGGGTGCTCAAACAGGTGCAACTCCCGACGGACGTTTGGCTAACACCCCCGTTGCAGACGGTGTATCCCCCGCTGCAGGTCGTGATGTAAAAGGCCCCACTGCCGCAGCTAACTCGGTTTCTAAGTTAGACCACTACATTGCCTCAAACGGAACGCTTTTCAATATGAAATTCCACCCAAGTGCATTGGCAGGTGAAAGCGGTCTTGAAAGCTTTGTTGCATTAGTTCGCGGTTACTTCGACCAAAAGGGTAGCCACATGCAGTTTAACGTTGTCAGCCGTGAAACCTTGAGAGATGCACAGAAAAACCCTGAAAAATATAAGTCATTGGTTGTCCGTGTTGCAGGATACAGCGCATTGTTCACCACGCTTTCACGCTCGTTGCAGGACGACATCATCAACCGTACCGAGCAGGGGGAATTCTAAATGGCAGATATATATAATGTAAGGGGCAGGATATTTGATATCCAACGCTTCTCTACGCACGACGGTCCGGGCGTCAGAACTATCGTGTTCTTAAAAGGATGCCCATTAAGATGCCGTTGGTGTTGCAACCCCGAGTCGCAGAACTATGAAGTTCAGTTAATGAAACAAAAGGGCAAGACAAAAACGGTTGGCTACGATACCACCGTTAAAGAGGTTATTGAAGAGGTAATGCGCGATATGCCCTACTATAGCCGTAGCGGTGGCGGACTTACCCTTTCGGGCGGTGAATGTTTATGGCAACCCGATTTTGCAGTTGCACTGCTTAAAGCCGCACATGAAAACGGTATTAACACCGCAATCGAAACCACAGGTTTTGCCGATTGGGAAGTTATCGAGCAGTTTATCCCCGAGGTTGACGTATTCTTAATGGATATAAAACACACAAACTCGGCTAAACACAAGGAATTCACCACAAGGCCGAATGAGTTGATTCTTGAAAACGCTCGAAAAATTGCCGAAAAGGCAAAACGCTTAATTATACGCGTACCTGTTATCCCCGGATTTAACGACACTATAGAAGAAATCGGCGAAATTGCAAAGTTTACGGCATCTTTGCCCAACGTAAACGAAATTCACCTTTTACCTTATCACCGTATGGGTAAGGATAAATACGACGGACTCGGTCGTCCTTATTTAATGGGCGACGTACCGTCACCGACTTCAGCAAAAATGCAGGAACTGCTCGCAGTCTGCAAGTCATACGGACTTACTACACATTTAGGAGGTTGATTGAATGGATATTAAGGATTATCTTTCAGCCGAAAACAAAGCGCGTATCATTCAGGAAATTGTCCCCGGTAAGCAGATTACCTTGGCACACATTATCGCTAATCCTGATAAGGTGCTTTACTACAAATTGGGACTTGACCCTGCCGAAGAGCATTCGGGTGCTATCGGTATCTTGACCTTGAGTCCGAGCGAAACCGCAATTATCGCGGGTGATATTGCAATGAAAGCCTCAGGTGTTGAGTTAGGCTTTGTTGACCGCTTCAGCGGTACGGTAATTGTAACCGGCACTGTTTCGCAGGTTGAGGCGGCTTTGAGTGCCGTAACCGAATATGCAATCAACAAATTAGGTTTTGCCGTATGCGAGATAACCAGAACTTAAAACGTCTTTTGCTTATCGGCAGAAGCGGTTGCGGAAAAACCACACTCACCCAAGCCTTACGCGGTGAGAAAATCCACTACCTTAAAACTCAAGGTATGGCGTTTAACGATTTTTTGATTGACTCGCCCGGTGAATACGCCGAAAACCACGATTTAGGCGCCGCTTTGGCGTTGTACTCTTATGAGGCCGACGTTGTGGCACTACTTATTGCGGCAAACGACGATTATTCACTCTTTCCGCCCAACATTACCTGTTTGGTCAACCGCGAGGTTATCGGTATTGTAACCAAAATCGACAAAGCAGACCCAAAAAGAGCTGAGCGTTGGTTGAGGCTTTCGGGCTGTAAAACGGTGTTTTTCGTCAATTCCAAGTCAGGTGAAGGAGTTTTGGACATAATTGAACACCTAAAGCCACACAAAACCAACGAAAAAACAGAAAAATAAAGAAAAAAACAGATTTTTCTATTGACTTTTGTTATAATTTATGGTATTCTTTATCCATAGAAATATAAAATCCCACTAAATTCAAAGGAGAAACAAAAAATGGTTAATGAATTTGAAATCAAAAAACAGATTTGCGACATTGGTAAACGCATCTATGACAAGGGCATGGTTGCTTCTAACGACGGTAACATTTCCGTTAAGATTAGCGACAACGAGTTCCTCTGCACCCCGACCGGTGTAAGTAAGGGCTTTATGACTCCTGAATTCATCTGCAAGGTTGACCGTGACGGTAAGGTTATTCAGGCTAACCCCGGTTTCAAGCCTTCTTCTGAAATCAAGATGCACATGAGAGTTTACAAGGAGCGTCCCGACGTTAATGCAGTTGTTCACGCTCATCCTATGTATGCTACCGGCTTTGCTATTGCCGGTATCCCCCTTACTCAGCCCATTATGCCTGAGGCTGTTATCGCTCTCGGCTGTGTTCCCATCGCTGAGTACGGCACTCCCTCTACTGAGGAAATCCCTGATGCAGTTTCTAAGTACTTACAGTCTTTCGACGCAGTTTTGCTTGAGAACCACGGTGCTCTCTCCTTCTCTGACAGCCTTTTGAGTGCTTATCACAAGATGGAGTCGGTTGAGTTCTATGCACAGTTGCTCTACATCTCCAAGCAGTTGGGCGGTCCGAAGGAGCTTTCTGACAAGCAGGTACAGCGTTTATATGAAATTCGCCGTCAGTTCGGTATGAAGGGTAAACACCCTGCAGACCTCTGCCCGAACGCTAAAGAAGGTAAGCCCAGTTGTCACGGTTGTGGCGGTAACTGCGGTCACCACGGTGAAGCCGATTTGGTTGCTGAAATTACCCGTCGCGTTATGGAACAGCTTGGCAAATAAGAGGTGTCACTGATGGACACCAACGCTTTACGCGAAATAGTTGATACCGTTATCCGCGAAATGAGTGCTAAAAGTGATATATCTCTTTTGGATGCACGCGTTTTAAGCGAGAAAATTCGTGAAAAGGCTAAATCAATGGGCGTTAACGCCGTAGTTGCTATCTCTAACAAGGCAGGACACCCTGTGCTTGTTGAATGTATGGATGATTCATTCATCGCAAGCTACGACATTGCGGTCAACAAAGCCTTCACGGTGGTATCTCTTAAAATGTCCACCTCTGCCCTTAAGCCTTTAAGTCAACCCGGCGGTTCGCTTTACGGAATACAGTTTACCAACAACGGTAAGATTGTTATTTTCGGTGGCGGTGAGCCTTTATGTAACAGTAAAGGTGAAATAATCGGCGGTTTGGGTGTAAGCGGCGGTACAGAGGAGCAGGACACCGCTTTAGCGGAATACGGAAAATTAGTTTTTGAGAAAGGCAGTAAATAATATGGATATCAATTCTTCTAATATTGAAGCCATTGTACGTCAGGTTTTAGGCGATATGAAGGGCACTTCAGTTTCCTCTTCAACCTCCTCTGGCGGTGCAATTCCTTCAACTGCCCATGTTGCAATGCTGACAGGTTTGGAAAAATTCGAAATTAAAGAATATCCCATGCCGACCGTTGGCGATGATGACATTCTCGTAAAGGTTGAGGGTTGCGGTGTTTGCGGTACCGACGCACACGAGTTTAAACGCGACCCGTTCGGACTCATTCCGGTAGCACTCGGTCACGAAGGCACCGGCGAGGTTGTCAAGATGGGTAAAAATGTTACAAAAGACTCTGCAGGCAAGCCTTTGAAGGTTGGCGATAAGGTTGTTACCTGTATGATTTTCAAGGATAATCCCGACATTACAATGTATGACTTGAATAAGCAGAATGTTGGCGGTGCTGACGTTTACGGTCTTTTGCCGGACGACGATATTCACTTAAACGGTTGGTTTAGTGATTACATATTGGTTCGCGGTGGTTCAACCGTATTTAACGTAAGCGACCTTGATTTAGATTCAAGAATCCTTATCGAGCCTTGTGCAGTTTTAATACACGCAGTTGAGCGTGCAAAAACAACCGGTATTCTTAGATTCAATAGCCGTGTTGTTGTTCAGGGTTGCGGACCTATCGGTCTTATCTGTATTGCAATTTTACGCACAATGGGTATTGAAAACATTGTTGCGGTTGACGGCGAAGAAAAGAGACTTGCTTTCGCTAAAGAAATGGGTGCTGACCACACTGTTAACTTCAAGGACCACAAGGGTATTGAGGCTTTGACAGAGGCTGTCAAAGGTGCTTTCGGCGGTTATTATGCCGACTTTGCATTCCAATGCACCGGTTCACCGATTGCTCACAGCAACATTTACAAGTTTATCCGCAACGGCGGTGGTTTGTGTGAATTAGGCTTCTTTATCAACGGCGGTGATGCAACCATCAACCCGCACTTTGATATTTGTGCAAAAGAAATCACAACTGTCGGTTCTTGGGTATACACTTTAAGAGACTATGCTACCACATTTGATTTCTTAAAGCGCGCAAAAGCTATCGGTCTTCCGATGGAAAAGCTCATTACTCATAAATATCCGTTATCCGAAATCAACGAAGCACTCCAAACCAATCTTAAAATGGAAGGTTTGAAGATTGCTATTGTTAACAAGTAATCCGGGGGGTTCATTATGGGAAATGCAACCGGTATAGTTGAGGTTTACGGTCTTGTTGCTGCTTTTGTAGCGTGTGACGCCGGATGTAAGGCTGCCAACGTTACAGTTGAGCATTTTGACAAGAACAAACCCGGCAACCCCGACGGATTGGATGTTCCGCTGATTGTAGCGGTCAAGTTCCGCGGAAGTGTTACCGACGTTGAAGCCGCTGTTGAAGCTGCAAAGCTTGCAGCCCAAAAGGTTTCAGGTGTTGTAACCTCACACATTATTACCCGCACAGAAGCGGATACTGAGCCAATGCTCAAAATTAACGCATTTGATAAAAATTAAATTTTACATTATCGGAGGAAATAAAAATGGCTAAAGAAGCTCTTGGTATGATTGAAACTCGCGGTCTTACCGCAGCAATTGAAGCAGCAGACTCTATGGTTAAAGCTGCTGAAGTAGTATTAATCGGCACCGAAAAAATCGGTTCCGGACTCGTATCTGTTATGGTACGCGGTGACGTTGGTGCAGTTAAGGCTGCCGTTGAAGCAGGTGCTGCTACTGCATCTACTTTGGGCGAATTGGTTGCTACTCACGTCATCCCCCGTCCTCATGAGGATGTTGAAAAGATTCTCCCTAAGTTTTAATTAATTGTTAGGAGAATGCACTATGAAGTCATTAGGAATGATTGAGGTATCGGGCGTTACCGGTGCGATAGATTGTTTAGACATTATGTGCAAATCGGCCGACGTTGAGTTTGTTACTTGGGAACGCAAATTAGGCGGAAGACTTGTAACAGTAGTTGTGCAAGGTAATGTTTCTGCGGTTACCGCCGCAGTAGACAATGCCGTCGCAAACGGTATTGTAAAGCCTTGTGCACACGCTGTAATTGCAAGTCCCCATGAAGAAACCTGGCGTATTTTACAAATCAGTGCTGCCAGAATTGCACAGAAAGGTAGGTAATCTTTATGGCAGAGAAGAAAACTACAACCACAAAGACCACCACAAAAACCACAACAAACACCCCTGCAAAAACTTCAGTAAAAACGGTTGAAACAACCGAAATTACAACACCCAAGAAGGAGGTAAAGAAAATGGCACTTGAAGCATTAGGCATGGTTGAAACCAGAGGTTTGGTAGCCGCTATTGAGGCTGCTGATGCAATGGTTAAAGCTGCTAACGTTCAGCTCGTTGGTACCGAGAAAATCGGTTCCGGACTTGTAACCGTTATGGTTCGTGGCGACGTTGGTGCAGTTAAATCTGCAGTTGAAGCAGGTTCAACTTCTGCTTCCCGTTTGGGTGAGTTAGTTGCTACTCACGTAATTCCCCGCCCTCACGGTGATGTGGAGAAAATTCTCCCCACCTTGAAATAATTTGCAAATTATTACTAAATTAGGAGGAAACAAAAATGGCACTCGAAGCATTAGATATGGTTGAAACCAAAGGTTTGGTAGCTGCAATTGAAGCTGCTGATGCAATGGTTAAGGCTGCTAACGTTCAGCTCATCGGCACCGAGAAAATCGGTTCCGGACTCGTATCTGTTATGGTACGTGGCGATGTTGGTGCAGTTAAGTCTGCTGTTGAAGCAGGTTCAACTTCTGCATCTCGCTTGGGCGAATTAGTTGCTACCCATGTTATTCCCCGTCCCCATGAAGACGTGGAAAAAATCCTTCCTACTCTTAAATAATTGTAGGAAAATCGCTTGTTAACTTGCGAGGGGGAGTCCTCTCCCCCTCGGTTAACGCCCCTTTTTACACATGATTACACGAAAGAACAGGTGACAAAGATGATAGTCGGAAAAGTTGTCGGAACAGTAGTTTCCACACGTAAAAACGAAAATCTTATCGGCTGTAAGTTTATGGTTGTTGAGCCTATCGCTGAACTTGGTGGCTCGAGCAAAAGATTAGTTGCTATTGACAATATCGGCGCCGGCATCGGTGAAATGGTATTGGTAGCACAAGGCAGTGCGGCAAGAATCGGTTGCAATATGGCTGAATCTCCCGTAGATGCCGCTATTGTAGGTATCGTTGATGACGGTACAGGTCTTGGAGTGGTTAAATAATGAACTTGGAACAGTTAAAGACTGCTTTACGTGAAGCAGGCGTTGTCGGTGCAGGCGGTGCGGGTTTCCCTACCTATGCTAAGCTTTCAGATAAAGCCGACACTTTGATTTTAAACTGTGCGGAATGTGAGCCTCTCTTACGCTTGCACCGTCAGGTACTTAAACTTTATACTTATGAAATTTTAAGTACACTTTATGAAATTTCGAAATTAACAGGAATAAAAGACATTATTATAGGTATCAAAGCTTCCTACAAAGAAACTGTTGAGGCTATAAACAGTCAGATTTCTTCCTTTGAAAATATGAAGGTTTGCACATTGCCTGAGATTTATCCCGCAGGCGATGAGGTTGTGCTTACCTATGAAGCGACCGGCAGAGTTGTACCTGCAGGTCAAATTCCTTTATCTGTGGGTGTTACAGTACTTAACGTTGAAACCGTTTACAATGTTTATAAAGCATTGAACGGTGAGCCGGTTACCCACAAATACGTTACCGTAATCGGTGAGGTTAAAAACCCCATGACCATTTTGGCACCGATTGGTACACCTTTAGAAAACTTGATAAAAATGGCGGGTGGAGTTACAATATCCGACCCTGCTTACATAATAGGCGGACCGATGATGGGTCCTTTGGGCTCTTCTTCACAGCCCGTCACAAAAACCACAAACGCGGTAATTGTTTTACCCAAAACCTCACCGTTAGTTCAGAGAAAACAAACTAAAATTTCTGTGGATATACGCCGTGCGATGTCGGCTTGCTGTCAATGTAATTACTGCACAAGTCTTTGCCCAAGACACCTTTTGGGTCACCCTATTGACCCGAGTGCATTGATGAACGCGGCAGCACATTCGGTCACAAGTGACACTTCACCTTACCTTAACGCCGCTTTCTGTTCGGGATGCGGACTTTGTGAGGCTTACTCTTGTAACCAAGGCTTATCACCGAGAGCTTTGCTTGGTGCAACTAAAGCATCTTTGAGAAAGAATGGAATTAAGCCATCCGAACACCCCGATATGCGTGGCGTTGATGAATCTCGCGATTTAAGAATGATTCCGGTATCGCGACTTCGTGCAAGATTGGGTCTTGACCCATACGATAAACCGTCACCGATTGTTGATGATACGGTTTCGGTAAAACGTCTTGTGATAGCCCTTTCACAGCACATAGGAGCTCCTGCTAAACCTTTGGTTAAAAAAGGCGACAAAGTCACTGCAAACCAACTTATTGCAGAACCGCAGGAAAACGCATTAAGCGTAGGCATCCACACACCCCTTAACGGTACAGTGTTGGATGTTACCGATAAAAACATTATTATCTCTGTAGAATAGGAGGAGACTGAAAGATGAATAAAGCAATTGGTATGGTAGAGTTTAAAACTGTTTCCTCCGGTATGCGTGCGGCTGACCGCATGGTTAAAACCGCAGAGGTTGAGTTACTTCAGGCAGATACAGTTTGTCCCGGTAAGTTTTTAGCATTAATCAGTGGTGATTTGAGTGCTGTCAACGCTGCCGTTGAGGCTGCTGCAAATGCCGATAAAGAGCAGTTGATTGACACATTTGTATTGGGTAACCCCCATGATTCAATTTTCTCGGCACTTTACGGTGCAAGCAACGTCGGAACACCTAACGCACTTGGTATTCTTGAAACATTTTCAGCTGCAACCGCAGTTGTAGCTGCCGATGTAGCCGCCAAAACTGCTTTGGTTGACTTAATTGAGCTTCGTTTAGCTCGCGGTATGTGTGGAAAGTCTTACTTGTTGCTTACCGGTGAAATTGCAGCTGTAGAAGCCGCAATTGAACGTGCTAAAAAAGGTGCCGGTGAAAAAGGTATGTTCCTTGACAGTGCCGTAATTCCCCGTCCTGATGAAAAATTCTGGAGTAAAATTCTGTAATTTTAAGGAGAGTATAAAAATATGCTCGCAATTGAACGCCGTAATGCCATACTTGCAAAGTTGAACGCAGAAGGCAAGGTTATTGTTACCGATTTAAGCCGTGAGTTCGACGTTACCGAGGAGACTATCCGACGCGACCTTGAAAAACTTGACAATGAAGGCCTTGCAACCAAGACCTATGGCGGTGCTGTGGCAAACAGAAAACAGAATATCGACCTGCCTTACAGTGTACGCAAACGCTCAAACATTGAACGCAAGATGAAAATTGCCGAAAAAATCGCCGAAATGATACACGACGGCGACTACATTATGGTTGACGCGAGTTCTACTGCCATTTATGTCACTAAATGCATTTCCCACCTTAAAAATATCACTCTTATTACAAACTCGATTGAAATTTTGATGGAGTTATCAGATAAAAGTGATTGGCATGTCCTTTCCACAGGCGGTGCTTTGAAAAAAGGCGCTTTGTCATTGGTCGGCACCTCTGCCGAACGTATGATTAAAGGCTTTCATGTTGATTTGGCTATATGTTCTTCAAAAGGCATCGATATGAATATGGGTGTTACAGATTCCAATGAAAAAGATTCCGGAATCAAGCGTGCGATTTTTGCCGCCGCAAACCGTAAAATTTTAGCGGTTGACGCTACTAAATTTGACAAAATTTCGTTTGTTCACGTTTGTGAACTAAATGACATTGATACTATTGTAACCGATGAAGCTCCCTCAGACCGCTGGGTTGAGTACTGCAGGGATAAAGAGGTTGAATTAATTTACTAATCCGTTTAGGAGGAAATTTGAGATGAAAATACTCGTTTTAAATGCAGGTAGTTCTTCATTAAAATATCAGTTATTCAATATGGATAACGGCGATGTTTTAGCTAAAGGACTTTGTGAATGTATCGGTGGTAAAGGTGGTTCCGTAACCCATAAATATGCCGACAATAAACACGTTATCGAAACCGAACTCGAAGACCATGAAAAAGCTCTTTCTATCGTTCTTGATTTACTCGTAAGCGATGAATACGGTGTTATCTCAAGCATCGATGAAATCGGTGCTGTGGGACACAGAGTTGCCCACGGCGGTGAAAAGCTCAAAGCTTCCTCCCTTATTGATGATGAAGTTGTAAAGTACCTTGAAGGTATTGTGCCGATTAACCCGTTACACGGACCACCGGCTATTAAAGGTATCAACGCTTGCAGACGTTTAATGTCAAACGTGCCTCAGGTTGCTGTTTTTGATACTTCCTTCTATTCTCAAATGGAAGATTTCCGTACAATCTACCCCATTCCGTACGAGCTTTATACCAAATATCAAATCCGCCGTTACGGTTTCCACGGAACTTCTCACCGTTATGTTTCAGCTAAAGCTGCTGAGCTTTTAAGCAAGCCGATTGAGGAGTTGAAAATTGTCACCTGCCATTTGGGTAACGGTTCTTCCATTACTGCTGTTGACAAAGGTGTTGCAATTGACACTTCTATGGGCTTTACTCCGCAGGAAGGCTTGCCGATGGGTACTCGAAGCGGCTCAATCGACCCGACTGTTATCCCCTATATTATGAAGGCTGAAAATCTTTCACCTGATGAGGTTGAAGATTTACTTAACCGCAAATCAGGTCTTTTGGGTATCAGCGGAGTTTCAAATGACTGCCGCCAGATTGCAGAAGCTGCTGAAAACGGTAATTACAGAGCAAAACTTGCTCAGAAAATTCTTGTTAACAGCATCAAAAAGATTATCGGTAGCTATGTTGCCGAATTAAACGGCATTGATGCTCTTGTTTTCACCGCAGGTATCGGTGAGAACGACGCCGATTTGCGTGAAGCAGTTTGCGAAGATATGGACTTCTTTGGAATTAAAATCAACAAAGAGTTAAATAAGACTTTACGCGGCGTTGAAATGGATATTTCTACCGCAGATGCAAAAGTCAAAACAATGATTATTCCCACTAATGAGGAATATATGATTGCTTTGGATACTTTAAAATTTTGTAAGGAGTAATTAACAATGGCAAACATTTCTGAAAGTGAAATTCGTGAGGTTGTTAACCTTGTTTTAAATAAAATGAAAACAAGCGACACATCTGACTGGGATAGCACACATTACGGCCCGAGAAAGTTTGTCGGTGTTTATTCGGATATGAATGACGCTATTGCCGCTGTTCAGGAAGCATACTTGAAAGTACGTGCCATGTCGGTTGAACAGCGTGAAGCAATTATCACCGAAATTCGCCGTTTAACCCGTGCTGAAGCTCCTATTATGGCACAGCTTGGTGTTAGTGAAACCGGTATGGGTAAAGTTGAGCATAAACGTTTAAAGCACATTTTGGTTGCCGACAAAACTCCCGGTACAGAAGATATTGTTTCTAACGCTCGCACCGGTGACAACGGTTTGACATTGGTTGAGATGGCTCCGTTCGGTGTTGTTGGTGCTATTACTCCGAGTACCAACCCGAGTGAAACCGTAATTTGTAACAGTATAGGTATGATTGCCGCAGGTAACGGTGTTGTATTCAACCCCCACCCCAATGCAATTGCTACCTCTAACTACGCAGTTGACCTTGTAAACCGTGCTTCTAAGGCCGCAGGCGGTCCTGAGGTTTTGGTTTGTTCAATGGTTAAGCCTACTTTGGAATCTGCCGCAATTATGCAGTCACATCCGTTAGTTCGTTTGCTCGTTTGCACCGGCGGTCCCGGTGTTGTAAGAGCCGTGCTTTCTTCGGGTAAAAAGGCTATCGGTGCAGGTGCAGGTAACCCGCCCGTTATCGTTGACGATACTGCTGATATTCAAAAAGCCGGTAAAGATATTATCGACGGTTGTACTTTCGATAATAACCTCCCTTGTATTGCTGAAAAAGAAGTTTTCGCATTTGCTAATATTGCAGACCAGCTTATTTCTGAAATGCAGAAAAACGGTGCTTACCTTATCTCCGCTGCTCAAGCAGATGCTTTGGCAGAGGTTGTTTTGGTAGATGTTACCGATAAAAAGACAGGCAAAGTCAAAAAGACCATCAATCGCAAATGCGTTGGTCGCGATGCTAAGGTTTTACTTGGTATGATTGGCGTTTCGGTAGGCGACGATATCCGTTGCGTTATCTGTGAAACAGGTTTTGACCACATCTTTGTTCAAGAAGAACTTATGATGCCAATTCTTCCTATTGTTGGTGTTTCCAATATTGATGATGCTATTGAATTTGCAGTTAAGGCTGAACACGGAAACCGTCATACCGCACATATGCACTCTAAAAACATTGACCATCTTTCACGCTTTGCAGCCGCAGTTGAAACCACCATTTTTGTTAAAAATGCACCTTCTTATGCAGGTATCGGCTTTGGCGGTGAGGGTCACGCAACCTTCACAATCGCAGGTCCTACCGGTGAAGGAATTACTTCAGCAAGAAGTTTTACAAGAAAGCGTCGCTGTGTAATGGCCGACAACTTCAGAATTATCTAAATTTGAAATCTTTTGCCCGCATAACGCATTTTGGTTTCGCTGCAGTACCTATTGTACGGCTACGCTCACCAAAATACGCTCTGTGAACAAAATCTTTTCAAATTTATTCCAGTGGCAATCAGAACAATTTATCTTAATTTTGGCATCTTAAGATGTTCAGAAAAAGAATAAGCCTTCCCCTTGATGGGGGAGGGGGACCGCTTTAGCGGTGGAGGAGGTGAAAATTCTCCAAAATTCCGAAAGGACTGTAACTTATGGATATAAATATTTCTGCTATTACCGAAGCCGTTTTAAAGGCTCTTGAAAACGACTCAGTAAATGAGGGGGATATTCCTCTTGGTATTTCAAACCGTCATATCCATCTCTCGAAGGAGCACGTTGAGACTCTTTTTGGAGCAGGTTATGAGCTTACCCCCATTAAGGATTTGGTTCAGCCTGGTCAGTATGCTTGTAAGGAGCAGGTTACAATCGTTGGCCCCTCCCTTCGTCCTATTGAAAAGGTACGTGTTTTGGGACCCGTTCGTTCTGCTTCTCAGGTAGAAATTTCCCGTACCGATGCTTACACTCTAAAGGTTTCTCCACCTGTAAGGGAAAGCGGAAAAATCTCCGGTTCCGCCCCCATTACCATTATTGGTCCTAAGGGTGTTGTAACACTTAAAGAGGGTTGTATTATTGCCAACCGCCACATTCATATGAGTCTAGATGATGGCGAAAAGTTTGGCATTAAAGATAACGAATATGTTGACGTTGATGCTTTTGGTGAGCGTAAAACAAGATTTTTTGACGTTCAGGTGCGTGTCCATAAGGATTTCAGACTTGAAATGCATCTCGATACCGATGATGCAAACGCCGCAGGACTTAAAAACGGTTCTAAACTAAAAATAGTAAAGTAAGGGTTTGTTATGAATAGATTTAAAATTCGTACCGAGGTGCGTTTTAATCAAAATGCCCTTGATACTCTCTATGAATTCAATGGAAAATCGGCGGTAATCATAACCGATAAATTTATGATTTCCTCCGGTCTTATAAATAAAATCACTGACAAAATGCAAGGCTATAAAAGTATAGCAATTTTTGATGAAATCACCCCCGACCCAACAACCGAGCTTATAGCAAAGGGACTTAAATTCATTACCGAAAATAGTGGTGAAATTGTTATTGCTCTTGGCGGCGGTTCGGCTATTGATGCCGCTAAAGCCATTGTTTTAATGGGTGAAAAATCGGGAATGGGAGATTTAAAACTCATTGCTATTCCTACAACAAGCGGTACGGGTAGTGAGGTTACAAAATTTGCTGTTGTTACTGACACTTCAGAGGGAAGAAAATTCCCCCTTGTTGATGAGCAACTTATTCCTGATCTTGCAATTTTAGACCCCGAGCTTGTTTTATCTGCACCCCCATCTGTTACTGCAGATACAGGTATGGATGTTATAACCCATGCTTTTGAGGCTTTGGTTTCTGTAAATAATAATGATGCCGCCGATGCTTTGGCAGAAAAATCTCTTCTTTTAGCATTTAAATATTTGCCTTTTGCCTTTAAACACGGCGATGACGTTGTGGCAAGAGAAAAAATGCACTCGGCATCTTGCCTTGCAGGTATGGCATTTAACGAGGTTGGACTTGGTATTAACCACGGTATCGCCCACGCCTTAGGCGCAAAATTCCATATTCCCCATGGTAGAGCAAATGCGCTACTTTTACCCCATGTAATCCGTTACAATGCACATCTCCGCGCCTGTTTTGGTAATAATCCTACTGATGCAGCCGAGCGTTATGCAGATATCGCCCGTAAGATAGGACTTCCTCACGACAATGTTCGCATTGCAGTTGAAAGCCTTATTGAGGAGATTAAACATATGATGCGCCGTATGGATATGCCCGCAACCCTTTGGGATGCAGGTGTTACTAAGGAGCAGTATGAGGCCGAAAAAGCAAGTATTAT
>JAZOQN010000063.1:0-15275 GCA_045656125.1 Acutalibacteraceae bacterium | reverse complement strand
TAATGATTTTTTGGTAGGAGAGTGGAAAAGTATTATTACACCTTTTGATAAAAGAAAACAAGGTGTTGTTGGTATTACCTCAGCAATCAATGCTTTGATATATTGCGACAATGTAAAAGAAGCAAAAGACTTGTATTTTGATGCTTGTAATGTTGGATTGCCTAAAAACAAATACATTGAGGCAAGATTAAAAGATATATAAGAAAATCTTCAGTTTTCAGGCACAAATTATTCGTGCCATTAAGTTCAAAACTCCCAAAACGAAAATCCGTTCTCGAAAGAGGACGGATTTATTTGTTTATACTTGCACATCGTGCAAACTTATGCTATACTAACCTCAAGAGGTGAATGATATGCAAGAATTACAATTAGGCAAGCTCAGATACGTTATAAGACACCCTGAAGGTTTTTCGGAAGAGAAAAAATATCCGGTGATTTTGCTTTTGCACGGCGCGGGCGGCAGAGGTGACGATATAAGCAAACTGGTCTCGAATCCGTTTTTTACGTTAACAGAGAAACACAAAAATTTTCCTTTTATATGTGTAGCTCCTTTGTGCTCAGAAAACACCTGGTTTGATATGTGGGAACATTTAGAAGGACTTGTTACGGAACTATCGAAATTATCTTTTGTGGATGTTGACCGCATATATTTGATGGGTGCAAGTATGGGTGGATATGCTACGTGGCAACTTGCTATGAGTATGCCGAAGTGTTTTGCTGCAATTGTCCCAATTTGTGGCGGAGGAATGTATTGGAATGCGGGAAGGCTCGTTAATGTTCCCGTGTGGGCGTTCCATGGAGAGAAAGATACGACTGTTTTATTAGAAGAATCTGTCAAGATGGTTGAGGCTGTAAAGCATCACGGCGGAGAAGCGAAACTTACTGTTTATCCCGAAAATAGTCACGATGCGTGGAGTGATACTTATTCTAACCCCGATGTTTTTTCGTGGCTTTTACAGCATCAACGTAAAAGTGAAAAAGAATATTTTGATAAATATAATAACTCTTTGATATATGGTTAAGTTATTGACGATATTAGAATTTAGAACCCGCACTTTTGTGCGGGTTCTTTGTGATTTTTGCATCTTCTTACGGCCGTGCTATTCAAACTGCTGAGTATACGGCTGATATATTGGGTCTTCAGGTTATCCTTTGCGATTTTATGAAGGAAATAGCATGGGCTTCAATTGACGATACACCGATTTTAGAGGACGGTCACCCGTGGAGGTTATCTACCGTTTTTGCGTCCGAGGGTAAAAGTTTGACTGACTTTAATTGGCGTCAAAAAGAGCCGTTTTGCAACAGTAAGGTTATAAATAGCAGTGAAGTTGTGATTGAGGGACTTGATGCTTGGTTAGAGGAACTCGGATATAAAAGAGAAGGCGACTATTATCGCGTTGGTGAAAACACGCCGAAGGTTGTTGCAATGTTTAGTCACGGCGGGTCATCTTCGATAGCTTTGGCACATCTGTTCAATATTCCGTTTCCGCAAATTTGCGGTATGTTCCGCATAGATTTTACGGGTATTGCAGTTGTTGATTTGCCCGATAAACCGGGTGAACTTGTGTATCCGAGACTTATTTGTTTGGATGACAAGCATATTCAAGGTATTGAAGCGGAAAATACATAAATTAATCAATAATTAAGGCAGTGATGTGATGAAGAAAATCAGTCAAGGTAAATATGAACTTTTTACCACAAAAGAAGATGCAATAGATAAGCTTATGCAGTTGCAAGGCATTTGCACAGAAGAAATCAGTGGTGAAAGTCAGATTGAATTTTTTTGTTATAAAAACGGGAAAATCGCTGTTACTAATCCGTTAAGGACCAGAAAGCGATATCATTATAATTCTACCAATCTTTACGGTAAAGTTGTTCGGCAAAACGGTAAAACATATGTGACTTATTATACGGCTTTTAGTAAGTTCAACCATGTTTTTAATTATATTGATATAATATCAAGAATACTAATTGCGATTTTAGTTATTATACTTATGGTTAAGTATGCTTTTAATATATATAAAATTGTGTTTTTGCTTTTGATTTTGGCTGCTTGGGTTTCTTTATTTATAAAAAATTTAAATGAAAAGAAAAATTCATCCAATGATTCCGAAATATTGATAAATGAACTTGAAAAAAGAGTTGTTGCAGTAAATCAATGGGATAAATAAGATTATTAGTGAAAAAGCAATAATAAATATTTAAAAGCAAGGGGACTGTTCAGTAAAAATCGAACAGTTCCTTTGTGTTATTTGCCAAATAGTTAAGCTTAAAAATGCGGTAACTCTTTTTGAAACAAAGTTGGACTCTTTTAAATTTTGTCTTTTATGCTTGAAAAATATAATATTATATAATATAATTTTTTACAAGTATCGGACGTAAAACTGTAGACTTTCAAAAATAAACAGTGTTGTGTGGAATGGAGAGTATTATGATTTGTTTTGATACTAAAAAGATTGAGGCTGCATATTCATTTGTTAAAGATAAGTTGTTTTATCCAAAAACCTCTTTGATATATGACCACATTATATTAAACCGCGTACACGAATGGCCGACACCTGAGGAAATTGCCGCAGTGTATCCTGACCCGTGCGGATACGGTACCGGAATGGAAGACGGTATGATTAACGGCGGAACAATGTTGGATGCTTGTTTGATACGTTATGAATTAGAACATGATGAGGAATCGGCTGAATTTGCCAAAAAAATAGTGGATGGAATGTTGAACTGTGCGTTTTCCGCCAAAACAGAGGGTTACTTACCTCGCGGTGTTTGTCCTGCGGACGGCAAAAGTCATTATCCTGATTCTTCACGTGACCAGTATACAATGTTTGCTTTCGGTATGCACAGATACCTGCGGTCAAGTCTTTGTACCGAGGAAGAACGTAAAAAAATTGCAAAGGCTTGTGTGGGGGTTGCCCGCCGAGCAGAAAAAAACATTGTAAAAGAAACCGGCTACGATATGTTGACTGATGACGGAGGTCCTACATTGAATGTAGTTATGTGGGGAGAAAAACTTGGAAACCACGAATTTTTAAGACTCCCCATGCTGTACTTACTAGCGTATGAGGCAAGCGGTGATGAACATTGGTTTGAAAAATACCGTGAGATTAGGCAGGAAGCATACGATAAATCGTTGCCGATGACGAGTTATTGGGCAATGTATACGCTTCAGCAAATGCAGGTATCGGTACTTGTTTGTCATGATGTTGATGAGGATGAGGGTTGGCGTTCGCGTTATCTCGAATTGATGAATCAAGTTGCAGATTATGCCGAAAAAGCAGTTGTTAATGTTCGCAATAAAATGCAGAGATATAACAATTATAACGATAGTCAAAAATCGTTTAGAGAACTTGAAACAAAGCCGGCGGTTAATTTTATTAACCTTGGTTATAAGAATGTGATTACTGCTTGCCGTTCGGATATGTTTGATTATTTTGCACTTGAAGACACTGCACAGTTGGCGATTATCACAAAGCTGGTGCCGGGCAGAAAATCAAATATAGATGTGGAAAAATTGTTTATTGAAGGATTTGAAAAGATAGATTTTTCCAAGCACGAACGTAACTTGCCTTTGTTCTTCGTTGCCGGTTATTACAGAAGTATAATTTAAAGAGTTAAATAAATGCGTGTCCAACGGAAACGGGCTCGTGAATTTAATTTGACTTTAAAAGCGGTTGGTGAAAACCAACCGCTTTTTTGTTTTTACTATTGAACATTTGGGAATAAAATGCTTGACTAAACACAAGATATGGTATAAAATAATATTAATAATGGCTAATTTTGTAATTTTATAATAAAGGTGATAGAACTATGGCAAAAAAGCCGGAATACGGTAATGAAAGTATTACATCCTTAAAAGGTGCTGACCGAGTTAGAAAAAGACCTGCGGTTATTTTCGGTTCTGACGGGCTTGAGGGTTGTCAACATTCGGTGTTTGAGATTATCTCGAACTCAATTGACGAGGCACGTGAGGGTCACGGTAAAAAAATCGTAATAACAAGGTATTCGGACAAGTCTATTGAAGTTCAAGACTTTGGCCGAGGTGCACCGGTTGACTTTAATACAAAAGAAAACCGCTTTAACTGGGAACTTTTGTATTGCGAGATGTATGCCGGTGGTAAATACGATACCAACGACGGCGGTAACTATGAGTTTTCATTGGGTCTTAACGGCTTGGGTCTTTGTTCAACACAGTATTCTTCAGAATATATGGATGTTGAAATCAAGCGTGACGGTTATCTTTATTCACTTCATTTTGAAAAGGGTGAAAATATCGGCGGACTTAAAAAGGAGCCGTATTCAGGCCGTGACACCGGTACCAAAACCCGTTGGAAACCTGACTTGGATGTTTTTACCGACATAAATATCCCGCTTGAGTATTATATTGATGTTTTAAAGCGTCAGGCGGTTGTTAATGATAATATTGTCTTTATTTTGCGTGACCAGGTTGGCAGTAAATTTGAAAATTATGAGTTCTGTTATAAAGAGGGTATTAAGGACTACGTTACCGAAACGGTTGCCGATAAGGGTTTAACTCCCGTACAGTTCTGGCAGACCGAGCGTAAAGGTCGCGACCGTGACGACAAGCCTGAATATAAAGTCAAAATCAACGCTTCTTTAAGTTTTTCAAATCAGGTTCAGTTGAAAGAATATTACCATAACTCAAGTTGGTTGGAGCATGGCGGCTCACCTGAAAGAGCAGTAAGAAACGCATTTGTTTATCAGATTGATAAGTATATTAAAGACACCAATAAATACACCAAAAATGAGAGTAAAATAACATTCCAGGACGTTGAAGAATGTTTGGTACTTTGTATTTCGTCTTTCTCAACCCAGACTTCTTATGAAAACCAAACAAAAAAGGCCATTACCAATAAATTTATCGGCGATGCGATGACTGAGTTCTTCCGTCATCAGTTAGAGGTTTATTTTATTGAGAATAAAGAAGACGCCGAAAAAATTGTAAATCAGGTGCTGATTAATAAACGCAGCCGTGAAAAAAGTGAAAAGGAAAGACTAAACCTTAAAAAGACGCTTTCAACTTCCAATGATATGTTAAGCCGTATTGAAAAGTTTGTTGATTGTCGTTCAAAGGACGTCAATGAACGCGAGCTTTTCATAGTTGAGGGTGACTCGGCTTTAGGCTCTGTTAAGTTGGCACGTAATGCCGAATTCCAGGCTGTTATCCCTGTAAGAGGTAAAATCTTAAACTGCTTAAAGGCAGATTACGATAAGATTTTCAAGAGCGAAATTATTACTAATCTTATTAAAGTTTTAGGTTGCGGTGTTGAGGTAAAATCCAAAGCAAATAAGGATTTATCAACATTTGACTTAAATCAACTTCGTTGGAACAAGGTTATAATCTGTACCGATGCCGATGAAGACGGCTTCCATATCAGAACACTTATTTTAACAATGATTTACCGCCTAATACCTACTTTGATTGAGGTTGGAAAGGTATTTATCGCAGAAACTCCGTTGTATGAAATTACTACAAAGGACAAGACCTATTTTGCCTATGACGAAAAGGAAAAAGCGGATATTATGACCAATATGGTCGGTGACCAAAAGCATACAATTCAGCGTTCAAAAGGTCTTGGTGAAAACCAACCCGATATGATGAGTTTGACTACTATGAATCCCGAAACCAGGCGTTTGGTTAAGGTCAGTCCCGAAGAAGCCGAGCAAACCTCAATATTCTTTGATATGTTACTCGGTGATGACATTGATGCACGTAAGGAAATCATAACCGAAAAAGGTTATCTTTACATTGCTGATGCCGATTTGAGTTAAATTTTTATTATTTTATAAAATCACTTTAAGAGGAGAGAAATTATGCCTCCGAGAAAGAAAAAACAGGCAGAAGTAAAAACCTCAGAGCCTATGGCTAACGCTTATATTGCCGGTGCCGGCACAGTTGTCGAGCAACCGATTACAAGAACACTTGAAACCAACTTTATGCCTTATGCAATGAGTGCAATTTTGTCACGTGCAATTCCTGAAATTGACGGATTTAAGCCTTCTCACCGCAAGCTTCTTTATACTATGTATAATATGGGATTGCTTAACGGACAGAAGACTAAATCGGCAAATATTGTCGGACAAACTATGCGTCTTAACCCGCACGGTGATGCCGCCATTTACGAAACAATGGTACGTT
Source organism: Acutalibacteraceae bacterium (assembly GCA_045656125.1). Lineage (GTDB taxonomy): Bacteria > Bacillota > Clostridia > Oscillospirales > Acutalibacteraceae > UMGS172. The sequence goes on along the minus strand of JAZOQN010000063.1, from coordinate 9,112 downwards.
TGACCGTCGGTAACGAGGCGTTGTTGCACCCGTTTGTTGAGTCTAAAGGCAATATGGGTAAGTGTTATTCGCGTGATATGGCTTATGCCGCACCGCGTTATACCGAGGCTAAATTGGCACCGGTTTCAGCCGAATTGTTTAAGGATATAGATAAAGATACCGTCGATATGGTGGATAACTATGACGGCTCAATGAAAGAGCCTTCTTTGTTCCCAGTAACATTTCCGTCGGTGTTGGTTAATGCAAATAACGGTATTGCCGTTGGTATGGCAAGTAAAATCTGTTCATTCAATTTGGCAGAGGTTTGCAAAACCGAAATTGAGTTCATTAAAGATGATGAAATTAATGTTGCCGATTATTTGTTGGCACCTGATTTTCCCATCGGCGGTGAACTTTTGTATGACCGTAATGAAATTGAGAAAATTTATAATACAGGCTTAGGCAGTGTTAAAATACGTGCGGTTTACAGTTACGATAAATCGGCTAACTGTATTGATATTACTGAAATTCCGCCTTCAACTACTGTCGAGGCAATAATTGAAAAAATCATCGAACTTGTCAAACTTAAAAAGGTTACTGAAATAAATGACGTCCGTGATGAAACCGACCTTAAAGGTCTAAAAATCACGATTGACTTAAAACGCGGTACCGACCACGAAAAGTTAATGCAAAAACTTTTTAAAATGACCCCGTTGCAGGACAGTTTTTCGTGTAACTTCAATATTCTTGTCGGCGGTGCACCGAAAGTAATGGGCGTTAAGGAAATCTTAACCGAGTGGACCGCATTCCGTGTTGACTGTGTAAAACGCAGAACTTTTTTCGAGTTAACCAAGGCAAAAGAAAAGTATCATCTATTAAAAGGTTTGCAGAAAATCTTACTTGATATTGACAAGGCCATTAAAATTGTTCGCGAAACTGCCGAGGAAAAGGAAGTTGTACCAAACCTTATGATTGGCTTTGGTATTGATGAAATTCAGGCTGAATATGTTGCTGAAATTAAACTCCGCCATTTAAACCGTGAGTATATTTTAAAACGTTTGGATGATATTGAGAACCTTGAAAAGTTAATTGCTGAGTTAGAGGATATTTTAAATTCTCGCCGTAAGGTTCTTAATATTATCATTAAGGAACTTGAAGAGGTTATCAAGAAATACGGTCAGGAACGTAAAACAAAAATCATTTCTGCTGAGGAAAACCAAATTACAGTAGAGGAAGAGGCAGTGCCTGATTATCCTGTAACTTTGTTCTACACAAAAGAGGGATATTTCAAGAAAATCACACCGCAGTCACTTCGTATGAGCGGTGAGCAAAAGTTAAAAGAGGGTGACGAAATCGTCACTACAATTGAAACCACCAACGCCACAGAATTACTGTTCTTTACCGATAAATGTCAGGTTTATAAGTCAAAAGCAAATGATTTTGAGGATACCAAGGCTAGCGTTTTGGGTGACTATGTACCGTCTAAACTTGGATTTGAAGAGGGTGAAAAGCCGGTTGCTATGATTACCACAACCGATTACACCGGCTTTATGATGTTCTTCTTCACTAACGGACGTGTCGCAAAGGTTGGACTTTCGGCTTATGCTACAAAGACTAACCGTAAAAAGTTGATTTCAGCTTATACCGATAAATTCCCGCTGTGTAAGATTATGCACATACCCTCTGACTGCGAACTTGTTTTGAAATCCTCTTCAGGCAGAATGTTACTGCTTCACACCGGAGCATTGCAGGTTAAGGCAACCAAGGATAACGGCGGTGTTGCAGTTATGACACAGAAAAAGGGTCAAAGACTTTTTGATGTTGTGCCCTTTACTGACGGTATGTTCCAGAAACCCCACCGTTACAGAACAAGAACATTGCCCGCTGCAGGTGCTTTGCCTTCGGCAGAGGAGCAGGGAGAACAGTTAAAACTTTAATTCAGGTATAAAAAAACAACGTGCTTCGGCTTTTGCCGAAGCACAGGTCAGTTCAAAATGCAAACGCCTCAATTTCAACTGACAAATCTATTTTAAACTGATTTTATGAAAATACGCTTGGAAACTATTGTAAATATTGACTTTTTTTGTCTAATGATATATTATAATACTTCTAATAGTTTTCCGAAAGGATTGAAACAAATGGCAAAAGAACTTGAAAAGGTATATAATCCGTCCGCCGTTGAGGATAGGACGTATGATTTTTGGCTTAAAGGTAACTACTTTCACGCAGAGGTAGACCAAAAGAAAAAGCCGTATACCATCGTTATTCCGCCACCGAATATTACCGGTCAACTTCATATGGGACACGCTTTGGACGAAACCTTGCAGGATATTCTCATTCGTTGGAAGAGAATGCAGGGTTATTCGGCTTTGTGGCTTCCCGGTACCGACCACGCTTCAATTGCTACTGAGGCAAAAATTGTTGAGGCTATGCGTGCTGAAGGTATTTCCAAAGAGGATATCGGCCGTGAAAAATTCTTGGAAAGAGCTTGGGCTTGGAAAGAAAAGTTTGGCGGCAGAATTATTGAACAGTTAAAGAAGTTAGGAACTTCTTGCGACTGGGAGAGAGAGCGTTTTACACTTGACGAGGGTTGTTCTAAAGCTGTTCGTGAGGTTTTTGTTCGCCTTTATGAAAAAGGTCTTATTTACCGTGGTGAGCGTATTATCAACTGGTGTCCGCATTGTTTAACTTCAATTTCGGATGCAGAGGTTGATTACAGCGAGAAAGACGGCAACTTCTGGCATCTTCGTTATCCCATTACTGGAACTGACGAGTTTATTGAACTTGCAACAACCCGTCCTGAAACCTTGTTGGGCGATACCGCTGTTGCAGTTCACCCTGATGACGAAAGGTATAAGCATTTGGTCGGTAAAACGGTCACTTTGCCCTTGGTTGGTAGAGAAATTCCCGTTGTTGCCGATACTTATGTTGAAATGGATTTTGGTACCGGCGTTGTTAAAATCACTCCGGCACATGACCCGAATGACTTTGAAGTTGGACTTCGTCATAATTTGCCCATTATTAACGTTATGACCGACGATGCTCATATTAATGAGTACGGCGGAAAATATGAGGGGATGGACCGTTATGAAGCCCGTAAGGCAATGGTAGCCGACCTTGAAGAAGGCGGTTATCTCGTAAAGGTTGAGCCTATGAAGCATAACGTTGGTAGTTGCTACCGTTGTTCAACCACAGTTGAACCGCGTATTTCGAAGCAGTGGTTTGTTAAAATGCAACCGCTTGCAGAGCCTGCAATTGACGTTGTTAAAAAGGGTGAAATCAAGCTCATTCCGGGCAGATTTGAAAAGACTTACTACAACTGGATGGAAAACATTAAAGACTGGTGTATTTCCCGTCAGCTTTGGTGGGGTCATAGAATTCCCGCTTGGTACTGTGACGAGTGCGGTGAAACTACCGTCAGCCGTACCGATGTTGATGTTTGTCCTAAGTGTGGTGGCAAGGTACGTATGGATGAGGACACCTTGGATACTTGGTTCTCATCTGCACTTTGGCCGTTCTCAACATTAGGTTGGCCCGAAAACAATATTGATTTAAAATATTTCTACCCCACAAGTACACTTGTTACGGGTTATGATATTATTTTCTTCTGGGTTGCACGTATGATTTTCTCAGGTTTGGAATATACCGGTAAAGCACCGTTTGATACCGTTCTTTTCCATGGTATTGTTCGTGATGCTCAAGGCAGAAAAATGTCAAAATCCTTGGGTAACGGTATTGACCCGCTTGAAGAAATTGAGAAGTACGGTGCTGATGCACTTCGATTTACCTTGGCTACCGGTAATACTCCGGGTAATGATATGCGTTACTCTGCCGAGCGTGTTGAGGCAAGCCGTAACTTTGGTAATAAACTTTGGAACGCTGCGCGCTTCGTTTTGATGAATTTGGATGAGAACGAGCCTGCACCGTACATCCCCGAAAACCTTGCTTTAGAGGATAAGTGGGTATTATCAAAGTTTAATAACGTCGTAAAAGAGGTTACCGAAAACCTTGATAAGTTTGAAATCGGTCTTGCAGTTTCCAAACTTTATGACTTCATTTGGGATGTTTACTGTGACTGGTATATTGAGCTTACAAAGGTACGCTTAAATTCCGAAAATCAGGAACAGAAAGCAATCGCAAAGGCTGTTTTGGTATACGTTTTGTCCAACACCTTGAAGTTGTTGCATCCCTTTATGCCGTTTATTACCGAGGAGATTTGGCAGGCACTCCCTCACGAGGGCGAGACCATTATGGTATCAAGTTGGCCTACGGCTTGTGATTGCTTGAATTTTGCATCTGAAGAGGCAGAGTTTGAAAAGGTTATGAATGTTATTAAGGCTGTTCGTAACCGCAGAGCAGAAATGAACGTTCCGCCCTCTAAAAAGGCTAAATTGTTTATTACTACCGACTCTAAAGTAACATTCCTTAACTGTGCAGTATTTATGACCCGCTTGGCTTCAGCTTCAGAGGTTGAAGTGTCGACTGACAGTGTCGATGTTGAGGGTGCTGTCCGTGTTGTTACCACTGATGCAGTTGTTCAGATTCCTTTGAACGAACTTGTTGATTTTACAAAAGAATTAGAGCGTTTGAATAAGGAATTAGCTGCAGCCGAAAAGGATAGAGATTTCTTTGGCTCAAAGCTTAATAATGAGGCATTTATGGCAAAAGCACCTGAAAAGGTTGTTGCCGTACAACGTGAGTCTTATCAAAAGGCTGTTGATAAAATTGCTTTACTCGAGGCTTCGATTGCCGATATTAAGTCTAAAATGTAATTATTTTAAAGTTAAGCGGACGGAACACCGTCCGCTTTTTCAAAATGAGGTGTTTTAATGCTTTATACTGAGGCATTACAATATATCCATTCGCTGATGCGTTTTGGTTCAAGACCGGGGTTAGAACGGATTACCGAGTTGCTTAAAGTTTTAGGCAATCCGCAGGATGATTTGAATATTATTCACGTTGCCGGCACTAACGGTAAAGGCTCAACCTCTACTATGATTAGCAGTGTTTTGCAGTGTGCAGGCAAGAAAACCGGACTTTACATTTCACCCTTTGTAACTGAGTTTAATGAGCGAATTCAAATTAACGGCAAGCCTATATCCAATGACGATTTAGGTATATATGCCGAAAAGGTAAAATCGGCGGTTGAGTTAACCTCTGATGACGATTGCCCGATAACCGAGTTTGAGTTTATCACAGCAGTGGCATTCCTTTATTTTAAAGAAATGGGTTGCGACGCTGTTGTGTTAGAGGTGGGCTTGGGTGGCAGACTTGATGCCACTAACGTTATAAAAACGCCGAAAGTTTCGGTTATTACAAGAATTGCACTTGACCATACGGGAATTTTAGGCGAAACTGAGGCTGAAATTGCATTTGAAAAATGCGGAATTATAAAAAATGACAGTCCCGTTGTAACTACAAAGGATAATTCACCTGAAAGTTTAGAGGTTATAAGAGAAACCGCCAAAACCTTAAATTGTGAGCTTACAGTCACCGATAAAAGCGAGGTAAAGGTGTTTTCAGCCGATATTTTCGGCAGTGAGTTTTTGTGGCAGGACGAAACATACAAGTTAAAATTAGCCGGACAACATCAAATCAGTAATGCTTTGAACGTTATTTCAGCAGTAAAGGTTGCATTTCCCGAAATTTCGCTTGATGCAATCAAACAAGGCTTGGGAAATACAGTTTTTCCGGCTCGTTGTGAGGTAATATCTAAAGAACCTTTGGTTATTTTAGATGGCTCACATAACCCTAACGGCACTGAGGCTTTAAGCCGACTTTTAATCGATTCCGATATTAAAAATTCAACCGCAATTGTTGGATTTATGGCAGATAAGGACGTAAGCGATGCGTTGCAGTGTTTAAAGGGCAAATTTAAGAAGATAATCACTGTTAAAGTACAGTCAAATGCAAGGACAATGGAAGGACATGACCTAGCAGTCCTTTGCGGTGAAATTTGTGATAATGTAATTGTTGCCGAAAGTTACGAAAAGGCAATAGATTTAGTGAAAGATGATACAACGGTTATTGTTTTCGGCTCGCTTTACTTGGCGGGCGATATAAGACCTTTATTATTAAAATACTTTCGACAAAAATAGTGTTGTTTTGCACCCAAATTACAACAAAATATTTAATATCAATCCGCTATCATTATAGATAGCGGATTTTTCATTTTAAAAATCAAGAAGTAAAAAATAGGAGTTGAAAATATGTCAGTAAAAATCACAGTCAACGGTGAAGTTGTTACGGCTTATTTAGACGGCGAAATCGACCATCACACAGCAGGTGTTATGCGTAATGAGATAGACGCCGTTGTTGAAAAAAACACGCCGTCAATGCTGATACTCGATTTCAGGGATGTCAGTTTTATGGATAGTTCGGGCATAGGTTTGGTTATGGGTCGGTATAAACTGCTTAAACCTTACGGTGCCGAGTTGCACGTTACCAATACATCACCTCAAATCGGCAAGGTTATGAAATTGGCAGGGCTTGACCGACTTGCAAAATTAGATAATTAAGGAGTTAAAAATGAAGGACGAAATTAAACTTATAATACCGTCACGCTCAAATAATGAAAGTTTTGCGAGAGTGGCAGTAGGAGCATTTGTAGCACGTTTTGACCCCACTTTAGAGGAATTGAACGATATCAAGACCGCAGTATCCGAGGCGGATACAAACTGCATTGTTCACGCTTACCGTGATACGTTAGGAATGATTTACATAACGGTCAGTGCCGACGGAGGTAAGATTAAGATTCGTATTCGTGACCGCGGTTGCGGTATTCCGGATATCGAAAAGGCTAAAGAGCCACTTTTTACAACCGGCGGTGAGGAACGTGCAGGATTAGGCTTTGCTGTAATGGAAAGTTTTACGGATAAAATGACTGTACGTTCAACGGTAGGCAAAGGAACCACCGTAACATTGCAGAAAAGACTGAAAGTAAAAGATGACAGACAAAAATGAGTTTATAACCAAAAATATGGGGCTGGTGCATGCCTGTTGTACTAAATTTCGCGGCAGAGGAATTGAGTATGAGGATATGGTGCAAGCAGGGTGTATAGGACTTATTAAAGCGGCAAACGGCTTTGATGAAACAAGAGGCCTGATGTTTTCAACCTATGCCGTCCCCGTAATTTTAGGCGAGATTAAACGAATGTTCCGTGACGGCGGAAGCGTCAAGGTTGGAAGAACATTAAAGGAACTGTCTTTAAAGGCGGTTAGGGAAAATGAAAGACTGTCAAAATCTTTGGGCAGAGAACCGTCTGTCAGTGAAATAGCCGACAGTTTGGGAGTATCGGTTGACAGCGTAACAGAGGCTTTGTGTGCCGCCCAACCAACAATGTCATTGACTACCGAAAACGATGATGGAACTTCAGAATTTGACATTGCCGTTGAGGGTGAGGGAGAAAAACTTTTAGAGCATATTTCCTTGGGTGAGGTTATGGATACCTTGCCTGAAAATGACCGAAATTTGATATATTTAAGGTATTATAAATCAAAAACCCAAACCGAAACAGCAATAGCACTTGGTATGACTCAAGTTCAGGTGAGTCGCAGAGAAAGGGTAATCCTTTCCAAAATGCGTCAGATGCTGGCATAGAAAAAACTAATAGTTAATTATCTTTAAAATCAAATATTTACAAAAATCTGCAGAGGATATTTTCTTCTGCAGATTTTTGTGTTATAATGGATTTGGTGATGGAAATGAAAACTGAATTACCACAAAGAAAGCATCCTCGTTTAGATAATTATGATTATAGTTCCGCTGGCGCATATTTCATAACAATATGCACACAAAACAGACAGTGCGTGTTATCTCATATTGTAGGGCGGGGGCTTGCTCCCGCCGAAACAATCGAGATAGAATATACCTTATTTGGAACGATTGCAGAAAAACAATTATTATTACTTAAAAAACGTTATCCATTTCTTATGGTTGACAAATATGTAATTATGCCAAACCATATAGACTATTTATAAAGCACCAACTAAAAATCTATGGTTTATCGCAACAAACAGCTTGTGTCATAAAGAGAAAGGCGGTATCAAAGAGTAGTTAACTTTTTGATACCACCTTTTTGTATAGATATGTATTGGATTGCTTCACGTTGTGTTAACCATAGGCGAAAATCTGATACAAGGTGTTCGAGTTGAATTCACCCATAATTAAAGATACGGTGGCTGAATTCGTCCGTTCGATACATGCCTTCTATTATTTCCAAGAGCTTAGTTTCCATTTTTAAGCATTTAAAAGCCGCTATCGCGACGTGTCAATCACGTTTTGATAGCGGCTTATGTTGGGTATCCTTTTAACGCAAAAGAATTATGCTTTGACAGTTACTTCTCAAACAGTTTCTTAAAATTCGATTTTAAATCATCATATACAACACTTGCAAGCGGCATATTAGATCCCGAATGATGGGATGTCAATGTTAAATCGAACCCAGATTCTGCTACTGAAAAACTTTCAATTTCCTTTCCGTTGGAACTGTAACTTGACATTATTAAGTTGAAAATTTCTTCGTTATTAATATTGGGATACGGTTCCGTTGTTATAATCTCCGGTGTTTTATCTTCATCGTCCTTTACACAAATATGATAGTATGTTATGCTGGGGCGCGAAGCATACTCATCGGTATCCTTATATTTGAGATGTATTCGATACCTATACGGATAATCTTTGCATAGCGGAAAATAATCTTTCATCCTCGGAAAATTGTTTTCAACCATTTCGTGAAAGCTGATTTGACGCCATAAAAAGAATGCCCGTAATCTTTCTTGTACTCTCTCATTAGAATAAACATCCCAAATCCATCCTGAAGTGAGCGGTAAATCGGGCTGCGGAAGAGCAAGGCTTTCGTGTGTTTCGTTTCTTGTGGCGAGATAATTAGCAATATTCATCAAATTGATAACATCTACTTTATTGTAATGAATGCCTGCTAATGTCGCCCCATTGGAAGAATCAAAAGCTTCGTATGTTTTCCTAACATAATCCGTAGCCCATTCTGCAATTTCAGCGATTGATTTATCTCTAAGCAACTTTATATTTTTAGTTTGACTACAAAGTTTTTCATACAGAATATAGTCACTTTCATACAACCTATATTTTTCAAGTATCTTTTTAATACTATCG